>NZ_AJQF01000495.1:0-8097 GCF_000261705.1 Bradyrhizobium genomosp. III
GCGGTGTTTCCCGAGCTGTGCCTGTCCGGCTATGCGATCGAAGACCTGGTCAAGCAGGATCCGCTGCTCGATGCGGTCGAGCGCGGCCTCGTAGGCCTCGTTGAGGCCTCAGCGGGACTGATGACGGTCCTGATCGTCGGAGCGCCGCTGCGCTTTGGTCATCGCATCTACAATTGTGCCGTCGTCATTCACCGCGGCAACATCCTCGGCGTGGTGCCGAAGACGTACCTGCCGACCTACCGTGAATTCTACGAAGGGCGGCATTTCGCTTCCGGCGCCGGCATGGTCGGAGAGACGATCGCGTTCGGCGGGCTGCATGCGCCGTTCGGCGTTGACCTCTTGTTTGCGGCCGAGGACGTTCCGGGCCTCACCATCGGCGTCGAGATCTGCGAGGACATGTGGATTCCGGTGACGCCGGCCTCGGAGCTGGCGCTTGCGGGCGCGAGCGTGCTGATCAATCTCTCGGGCAGCCCGATCACGATCGGCCGGGCGCGCTCGCGCGCGCTGCTGTGCCAATCGACATCGGCGCGCTGCCTCGCGGCGTACGTCTATTCGGCCGCTGGGGCCGGGGAATCGACCACGGATCTTTCCTGGGACGGCCAGACCTCGATCTATGAGAACGGCGTGCTGCTGGCCGAGGGCGAGCGGTTCCGCCAGGGCGGCCAGATCACGCTGGCTGACGTCGATCTCGATCTGCTCAGGCAGGAGCGTGCCTCGATGGGGACGTTCGATGACAACCGCCGGCAGCGCGAGGCGTTTTTCCGCAAGGTGACATTCGCGCTGAAGCCGCCGGCCGCCGACATCGGCTTCCTGCGCAAGGTCGAGCGCTTTCCGTTCGTGCCGAGCGACGAAAGCCTGCTCGAGCAGGATTGCTACGAGGCCTACAACATCCAGGTCGCCGGCCTCGTGCAGCGCATGCGCGCGACCGGCACCAAGCGCGTCGTGATCGGCGTGTCGGGCGGGCTTGATTCCACCCATGCACTGATCGTCGCCGCCAAGGCAGTCGACCTGCTCGGCCTGCCGCGCGAAAACATCCTGGCCTACACCATGCCGGGCTTTGCCACCGGCAGTGAAAGCAAGACCCATGCATTGGCGCTGATGCAGGCGTTGCAGACGAGCTGGCAGGAGCTCGATATCCGCACCACCGCGACGCAGATGCTGAAGGATATCGGCCATCCCTTCGGCAATGGCCAGAAGGTCTACGATGTCACCTTCGAGAACGTGCAGGCCGGCCTGCGTACGGATTACCTGTTCCGGCTCGCCAACCATCACGGCGGCATCGTCATCGGAACCGGCGATCTCTCCGAGCTCGCGCTCGGCTGGTGCACCTATGGCGTCGGCGACCAGATGGCACATTACAACGTCAATGCCGGCGTGCCGAAGACGCTGATCCAGCATCTGATCCGCTGGGTGATCTCATCGAAGCAGTTCAGCGAGGACGTCAACCGGACGCTTGGCTCGATCCTGGCCGCCGAGATCTCGCCTGAGCTGGTGCCGGTCGAGCCCGGCCAGAAGCCGCAGAGCACCGAAGCATCCGTCGGCCCTTACGAGCTGCAGGATTTCAACCTATTCTACACGCTGCGGTTCGGTATGCGTCCGTCCAAGATCGCCTTCATGGCGCAGCACGCGTGGAAGGATGTCGCCAATGGCGAATGGCCGCCGGCATTCCCGAGCGACCGGCGCAAGGCCTATGATCTCAAGGACATCCGCCGCTGGCTCGAGGTGTTCCTGCGCCGCTTCTTCGCCTTCAGCCAGTTCAAGCGCTCGGCGATGCCCAACGGCCCGAAGGTCTCGGCGGGCGGCTCGCTGTCGCCCCGCGGCGATTGGCGTGCGCCCTCGGATTCGAGCGCGGCGGCATGGCTCGAGGATCTCGAGCGGAACGTGCCGAACTGATCGGGGAGGCGGATCGTTGGGGAGATGATCTGATGTTGGCAGGGGATGGAGCGGAAGCGGAGGAGGCCAGGGTCGTCAACGGCCTCTATATCTTCGACATCGAGATGCGCGACGGCAAGCGCGGGCAGGCGAGGGGCGTCGTCGTGCTGTGCGACGGACGGATCATGGGCGGCGACAGCTATTTCTACTACACCGGCACCTACACCTTCCGGAACGGCAAGTGGCGTGGTGACATGATCGTCAATCAGCATACCGAAGCGGTCGGCAGGACGCTTGCGTTCGGCGGCAGGGAGGTCACCTGCGGCTTCTCGGGCGACTATTCCGCAGGCGGTGCCGAGGTCGAAGGCATGGCACTGGTCGGCAAGACCAGCGTGACATTCACCGCCCGCCTCACGCTGAAGGACGCGATGTAAATCCGCGTGACCGGCCCTCGTTCCTGCTCAGGAACCTTCGCACCTACAGAGCGTTCGCGTCTGTTGTTGCGAATTGTCGAGGAGAGGGACCATGCGTCAACATTTGATGTTATCGACTGCGGCCGTCGGGCTCATGCTCGCGTCCGGCATCGCCTACGCCCAGGCGCCCGGTGAGCGCAGAGACGAGCCAAAACGGACCGAGGAACCGGCGAAAGGCGCCGCGCCCCGCGGTGGTGCAGCTCAAGAACGCGTCCAAGATCGCGCCCAGGGCGCACAAGAGAAGGTGCAGGGAGCCGGCCGCGAGGAGAAAGGCGGCGGCCGCCGTGCGGAGGAAGAGAAGGGACGACAAGGCACCGCCGCCGAACGCGGCCAGCCCAATGCGAAAGAGCAGGCCCAGGAGTCTCGCGAGCCATCGCGAGATCGCAACCGAGAAGCCGACACGGCGAAACAAGGTCGCGAGACCGGCAAGAGCAGCGCCGAGACGAAGCAGGATAAGTCTGCGCCGCAGAAATCAACCGCCGAGTCCGAGAAATCCAAGACCGGCCCCGCTGGCCAGCAGAACGAGCGCACGGGAGCTGCGGCCAACCAGAAAGAGCAGAACCAGCCTCCGCGCAATGCCGCCGAGCAACAGCCGGCGCAACAGAACAACCGGCCGGCCACCGCGACGGACACGAACCGCGCAGCTCCGACCAACAATGCGCAAACCGCACCTTCCGGTACGCAGACCAATCAAGCCAATCAGACCACCCAGACCAACACGCAGGTTGGTCAGCAGACCAGCGTGACCACCGAGAAGCAGGTGCGGATGTCTGAAACGGTGAGCCGCGCGCGATTGGCGCAGCCGGAGCGCAACCTGAACATCTCGATCCGGATCGGCGAGACGATCCCACCGCGCGTGCGTCTCTACCGGCTGCCGCCGGAGATCGTCACGATCGAGCCCCAATATCGGGATTACGAGTATTTCGCGACCGACGATGACGTCGTCATCGTTGAGCCGCGGACGCATCGCATCGTCAGCCAGGTGCCGCGCGATCCGTCGCGAGCCCGCGCGCAGATGGGCGGCGCGGCCTCGTCGAACGTGGCAGCCGCCGGCAGCGCGACGAACAATAGCGTGAATTGTCAGATCATGCGGCGTGATGCGTCGGGCAATGTCGCCCAGGCAGAGCCGTCAACGGTCGGCTCGACCGCGCGCACGGATTCGCTGAGCGTGACGGTTCAGATGCCGGATGGCAGCTCGTCCGCACCGGTCGCCCTTGGGGCGGCCGCCGGCAATATCGTGGTCGCGACGCAAGGGCAGGGCGACTGCTCGGTGACGATCGAGCCGCAAACGCGCTGATCGAAAGACGACGCTGAAACGACAACGCGCCGCCCGGATGCCCCAACCGGACGGCGCGTTGCTGCGTTCAATCTGAAAGTTTCGAGGTCCGGAGTGCCTAGGAGTCCGGACCTCGTCACCTTGCCCCAGCCTTCAATCCCCCGCCCCATGTGGTCCCCCAACCCCATGTAGCGCGATCAGAGGGTGATGCCCGTGGAAGTGGCCGCCGATCGATGCACGCGATGTACGTGACATCGCGATAGGATTCCATTCCGGATCACTACGGACATAGACGCCGCTTGCCATGTGCCCGTTCTGCATCGGTGGTCTGATCGCTGTTGCCTGGTCCGCGGCACGCGATCGGCAGGATGTCCACATCTCCTCGGCGCCGCGCAACTCGAATTCACGGGCCTGTCATTGACCTGGTCTAGCGCTGCTCCCGTCATCGCTGACGGCGAAGGAGCAAGCCATGTCGAAGCCGGTGCTGGGCGCCGCATTGTCCATCAAATCGATCCCTGCACATCGCGACTGGCTCCTCGACCGGCAGCGCGATCTCGAAATCCAGGATTTCTTCCGCGCCGATCTTCTCGACAGCGACTGGCGGAGCACGGCCGGCGAGATCAAGCAGATGCTGGCGGGCCATACCGGCCGGCTCGGCATTCACGGTCCGTTCTGGGGCTTCAAGATCGACAGCCACGATCCCATGATCCGCCAGGCCGTGACCAAGCGCCTGCTTCAGGGCCTCGACGCCGCCGAGTTCCTCGGCGCGACGCAGATGGTGATCCATTCGCCGTTCACGACCTGGGACCACAACAATCTCGATCTCTATCCTGACAATCGCGGCAATCTGGTCGAACGTGTCAAGGCGACGCTCGCCGAGGTGATCGCGCGCGCCGAGACCATCGGCTGCGAGATCGTCATCGAGAACATCGAGGACAAGGATCCGCGCGACCGGGTGCGCCTCGCCAGGGCGCTGGAAAGCGCCAAGGTCCGCGTCTCGCTCGACACCGGGCACGCCAACTACGCCCACATCTCCACCGGCGCGCCGCCGGTCGACTATTATGTCGAGACCGCTGGCGACATGCTGACCCATGTGCATCTGCAGGACACCGACGGCTTTGCCGACCGGCACTGGGCGCCGGGCGAAGGCAACATCCCCTGGGGCGCCGTGTTCCGTGCCCTTGGACGGCTGAATTCCAACCCGCGGCTGATCCTCGAACTCCGCAACCACGACGACGTCCGCGCCGGCGCAGCCTATCTGGCCGCGCGCGGTCTCGCCGAATAACCGCATCATCTGGGGCTACCGCCATGAGCAAATTCACCCGTCGCGCCATCCTGAAAACCGGCGGCGCCGCCGCAGGTACGCTGCTGCTGCCGCGCTTTGCGATCGCGCAGGGCGACAACCGTCCGTCGGTGACGATCGCCGTGCAGAAGGTGACGAATGCGAACGTGCTCGACGTGCTGCGCGAGCAGTCCAATGTCGGCGAGCGCGTGTTCTTCTCCTCGATCTGGGAAGGCCTGATCTCCAAGAACTGGCGCGGCAGCCTCGAGGCCGTGCCCGGCCTTGCCACCGAATGGCGCCGCATCGACGACCAGACCGTCGAGGTGAAGCTGCGCCAGGGCGTCAAGTTCCACAACGGTGACGAGTTGACCGCAGAGGACGTCGTCTTCACCTTCAGCCGCGAGCGCATGTTCGGCGAGACCGAGGCGAAGAGCCGCTCCACCATCCAGGCCTTCGAGAAGATCCCGACGCCGCGGCCGGGCAAGGAATTGCCGCCGGACGTCCCCGCGGTCGCACGCCGGATTTGGCCGGACCTCGTGCGGGTCGATGCGGTCGATAAATACACGGTGCGCTTCTACAACGCGACGCCCGACGTCACGATCGAGGGCCGGCTGTCGCGCTACGGCTCCGACATCATGAACCGCCGCGCCTGGGACGAATCCGCGAGCTATCTCGATTGGGCGCGCAAGCCCGTGACGACCGGCCCCTACAGGGTTGTCGAGCTCAAGCCCGACGTGTCGCTGACGCTGGAAGCGCACGACGAATATTGGGGCGGCCGTCCGCCGCTCAAGCGCATCCGCTTCCTGGAAGTGCCGGAGGTTGCCAGCCGCATCAACGGGCTGCTCTCGGGCGAGTACCAGTTCGCCTGCGACATCCCGCCGGACCAGATCGCCGGCATCGAGAAGAACGCCGCGTTCGAAGTGCAGGGCGGCACCATCCTCAACCACCGCCTGACCGTGTTCGACAAGAACCACGCCCAGCTCGCCAATCCCTTGGTGCGGCGCGCCTTCACCCACGCGATCGACCGCCAGGCCATCGTCGACAGCCTGTGGGCCGGCCGCACCCGCGTGCCGAAGGGGCTGCAGTGGGAGTTCTACGGCGACATGTTCAACTCCGACTGGAGCGTGCCAGCCTATGATCCAAAGCTGGCGCAGGATCTGCTCAAGCAGGCCAATTACAAGGGCGATCCGATTCCCTATCGCCTGCTCAACAATTACTACACCAACCAGGTCGCGACCGCACAGGTGCTGGTCGAGATGTGGAAGTCGGTCGGCCTCAACGTCCAGATAGAGACCAAGGAGAACTGGTCGCAGATCATGGAGCGCGCGCCCACGCGCGCCGTGCGCGATTGGTCTAACTCGGCCGCCTTCAACGATCCGGTCTCCTCGCTGGTCGCCCAGCACGGCCCGAACGGCCAGCAGCAGCAGATCGGCGAATGGACCAATGTCGAGCTGAACAAGCTCTCGGAATTCCTGGAGACCTCGACCGACCGTGCCGCCCGCAAGAAGGCGTTCCGCCGCATGCTGGAGATCGCCGAGCGCGAAGACCCCGCCTACACGGTGCTGCACCAGAACGCGACCTTCACGGCCAAGCCGAAGTCGATCAAGTGGAAGGCCTCGCCGGCGTTCGCGATGGATTTCCGCGCCGGCAATTTCGAGGCCTGAGGTGTCACCACTCGTCAGCATTGCAGGCCTGAGCGTCGCCTTCAGCGGCGTGCCGGTCCTGCGCGGTGTCGATCTCGCTCTTGGCAAGGGCGAGGCGCTCGGCCTCGTCGGCGAGTCCGGATCGGGCAAGTCGGTGACCTGGCTTGCCGCGCTCGGGCTGTTGCCACGGCATGCCAAGGTCTCGGGCTCGGTGCGGCTCGACGGACGCGAGATCCTGGGCGCGCCGGCGGCCGAGCTCGACACGGTGCGGGGCGGGCGCGTCGCCATGATCTTCCAGGATCCGGCGAGCGCGCTCAACCCGGTCTTGACCATCCGCAGGCAGCTCTGTGAAGCGCTGGCGCTGCATCGTGATCTCCAAGGCAACGCCGTGAAGGCAGAAGCGCGACGGCTGCTCGATCTCGTCGGCATTCCCGATGCGGGCCGGCGGCTGGAGGCCTATCCGCACGAATTCTCCGGCGGCCAGGTCCAGCGCATCATGATCGCGATGGCGCTTGCCGGAAATCCGGATCTCCTGATCGCGGACGAGCCGACCACGGCGCTGGATGCCACCATTCAGGCCCAGATCCTGGAGCTGCTCTCGACGGTCCGCCGCGAACTCGGCATGGCGATGGTGCTGATCAGCCATGATCTCGGCGTCGTCGCGGAGAATTGCGACCGCGTCGCGGTGATGTATGCCGGCCGCATCGTCGAGCAGGCCCCCGCCAATCAGCTGTTCGCCGATCCCGTGCATCCCTATGCCCAGGGCCTGATCGGCGCGCTGCCGCCGCTCGACGGACCACGCCGCCGTCTCACCGCCATTCCCGGCACCGTGCCCGATCCCGCGATGATGCCTGATGGCTGCGCCTTCGCGCCGCGTTGTGCGATGGCGGCCGAGGCGTGCGGCGTTTCCGCGCCGAGTCTGGCGCCCATCGCCGATGATCGGGCTGTCGCCTGCATCCGCGCCGAAGCCTCGCGCCGCGCGCTGCTCGGGATCGCGGCCGAATGAGCCCGCCGCTCGTCGAGGTGTCCGCGATCGCTCGCAGTTATTCCCAGCGTTCCGGGATGTTCGGCCGCAGCACAGCCGTGCACGCGGTCGATGGCGTGTCGCTGACGATCCGCAAAGGCGAAACGCTGGGCCTCGTCGGCGAGTCCGGTTCGGGCAAGTCGACCACCGGACGCGTCGTGCTCGGCCTCGAGCCGCCCGATAGCGGCGAGGTGAGGTTCGACGGCAAGCCGATGGCTGCGCCGGGCACGCCGGCTTTTTTTGCAGAGCGCGCCCGCATGCAAATGATCTTCCAGGACCCGCTCGGCGCGCTGGACCGCCGTTTGCCAGTCGCGGCGCAAATCCGTGAGCCCCTCGACATTCACGGCGTCGGCACACCCACGATGCGCGATGAGCGCGTCCGCGAATTGCTGCGCGCCGTCGAGCTGACGCCTGCGCATGGCGCGCGTTATCCGGGCGCACTGTCCGGCGGTCAGCGTCAGCGTATCGTGCTGGCGCGGGCGCTGGCGACAAAGCCCGACTTCCTGGTCTGCGACGAGCCGGTCAGC
>NZ_AJQF01000496.1:0-12953 GCF_000261705.1 Bradyrhizobium genomosp. III
AGGGTGGGCAAAGGCGCTCTTGCGCCGTGCCCACCTTCCCTCGCCGCAACAAGAAGGTGGTGGCACGCTTCGCTTTGCCCACCCTACGAGTGTCGCGGCTGGAGCGGGGACTGCGCCGTCTAATCCACCCTACTTCATCTTCTCCGCAAGCTTCTTGATCGCCGCCTTGATCGACGCGGCCGCATCGTCATAGCCCTCCCACGCCTTCGACCGCGGCAGCAGGCCCGGCACGGTCCGCAGCGTATAGCGCTTCGGATCGAGATCGCTCTTCACCTGCGCCCAGGTGACGGGCATCGAAACCGTGGCTCCGGCCCGTGCACGCGGCGACAGCGGGGCCACCGCCGTCGACATCCGGTCGTTACGGAGATAGTCGAGGAAGATCTTCCCCGTGCGCAGCTTCTTCGACATGTTGAGCAGATAGCGCTCTGGATCGTCGTCGGCCATCCACTGGCAGACGCCCTGCGCGAAGGCCTTGGCTTCCTTCCAGCTCACCTTGTCGCGCGCGCCGTGAAGCAGCGGCACCACCACATGCAGGCCCTTGCCGCCCGTGGTCTTGCAGAAGCTCTCCATGCCGAGGTCCGTGAGCCGCTGACGCATGTCCTTGGCGGCCTCGACGACATCGGCGAACTCCACATCCGGCGCCGGATCGAGATCGAACACCAGCCGGCCCGGCGTATCGTAGGCATCAGGCGCGCAGTTCCAGGGATGCAGCTCGACGCCGCCGATCTGCGCGACGGCGGCCAGCCCTTCGACGCGATCGATCTGCAAATACGGCTTGCGATCGCCCGAGACCTTGGCCAGCTCGAGCAAATTCGAGGTGCCCTGCATGGCATGACGCTGGAAGAACGTCTCGCCGCCGATGCCGTCGGGCGCACGCACGATCGAGCACGGGCGCCCTTTCAGATGTTCGATCATCCAGGTCCCGACCGCCTCGAAATAGCGCGCGAGATCCAGCTTCGTCACGCCCTCGCCGTCACCGCCGTCGGGCCACAGCTCCTTGTCCGGCTTGGAGATGACGACGCCCATCACCTCGGCGGTGCCGGTGTCCTTCGATCGCTTGGCTGTCTTCGCCGCGCGCTTGCGGGGCGTGGGCTCGGCGAGCTCGGTGTCGACAGGCGTCTCCGCCTCGACTTCCTCGGCGGGCTTGTCCTGCCGCAGGCCCTTGAACGCGGCCTGGCGGATATTGCCGTCGGCGGTGAAGCCGGCGAACTCGATCTCGGCGACGAGCTCCGGCTTCAGCCAGTGCACCTCGCGGCTCTTCTTCGGCGCGTTCTTGCCGCCGAAGGGGCTCTCCTTGGCCTCCATGGCCTTCAGGGACGGCATGATGCGCTTGACCTTGTCCGCGCCGAAGCCGGTGCCGACCATGCCGACGAAGACAAGATGATCGCCGCGATGCACGCCGGCCATCAGCGAGCGGAATTTGCCGTTGGTGGTCTTGTAGCCGCCGATCACGACCTCATGGCCAGCACGGCACTTTGCCTTGGTCCAACTCTCGGTGCGGCCGGAGCGATAGGGCGCCTCCAGCTTCTTTGACACTACGCCCTCCAGCTCGAGCTTGCAGGCCGATTGCAGCACCGCATCGCCGCCGCTCTCGAAATGCTCGACATAGCGGATCTGAGCCGATTTCCGCTTGCGCGCTCCCAGCAGCTGCTTCAACCGCGCCTTGCGCTCGCCGAGCGGCAGACGCCGAAAATCGAGATCCTCCGCGAACAGGAGGTCAAAGGCAAAGAAGATCAGCTCTTCAGTCTTGCCGTCCGACAGCGCGGCCTGGAGCGAGGAGAAATTCGGCGCACCGTCGTGATCGAGCGCCACGATCTCCCCGTCGATCATCACGTCCGGCAGCGCAGCCGCCTCGTTCGCGATCGAGGCGAACTTGTCGGTCCAGTCGAGGCCCTTGCGCGTCTTCAGCGTCGCCTTGCCGTCCTCGACCCGGAGCTGCACGCGGTAGCCGTCGAATTTGATCTCGTGGCACCAGCCCTCGCCGCCCGGCGGCCGCTCGACCGAGGTGCAGAGCTGCGGCGGCACGAAGTCCGGCATCTCGGTGACCTTCTTGCCACTGGTGGCAGTTGTGGCCTTCTTCTTCGCCGCCCCGCTCTTAGAGATCTTGCCGCCCTTCAACGCCGTACGTGGCGCCGGCTTGACCGTTTGCCCTTTCGCTTCCTCGGCCCGGTTGGATTGCCAGACCGCGTCGGCCTTGGTCTTGGCACCCTTGGCCAGCATGAAAGGCTTTGGCGCGCGCCCCTTGCCCTCGGCGATCTGCTCCATCGCACGGCCGGAGGCGACCGATTTGTCCTCGTCGAGAATGTCGTTCTTGGCCCCTTCGCGGACGAATTCGTCGCGGTGCTTGATCAAGAGCCAGTTAGTGCGCTTGCCGCCGGTACGGTCGTTGCGCATGCGGACCAGGACCCAGCTTCCCTGCAGCTTGTCCCCATGCAGTGTGAACTTCAGATCGCCCTTCTTGAAGCCGCGTTCGGGATCTTCCGACTCCCAGGTGCCGCGATCCCACAGCATCACCGTGCCGCCGCCGTATTGCCCTTCCGGAATCGTGCCTTCGAAATCGCCATAGTCGAGCGGATGGTCCTCGACCTCGACCGCCAGCCGCTTGTCGTGCGGATCGAGCGAGGGACCCTTGGTCACCGCCCAGGACTTGAACACGCCGTCGAATTCGAGCCTGAGATCGTAATGCAGCCGGCTCGCGTCGTGCTTCTGGATCACGAAGCGCCGCTGCTTCGACGGCGTCACCGCCGTCTTGCCCGACGGCTCCGGTGTCTTCTCGAAATCACGCTTCTGTCGGTAAGTGGAGAGTTTTTGCAGCACGACCAGTCCCGCTTCTCTTTCGGGGATTCAAGCCTATCACGGCCAAAGTCCCATCCGGAACCAAAACCCCGCGGGGCGGTTGGGGTTCCAAAACGCCTTGAAAACGCTGGAGAATGGAATGGCCCCGCGCGCCTATTGGAAGGGAACGTTGAAGCTCTCGCTGGTCAGCTGCCCGGTCGTGCTTTATCCGGCGACCACGGCGGCCGAGAAGACGCGGTTTCATCTGATCAACCGCGAGACCGGCAACCGGCTCAAGCAGCAGATGATCGATGCCGAGACCGGCGATGTCGTCGAGAGCGACCAGAAGGGCCGCGGCTATGAGCTGCGCAAGGGCAAATACGTCGAGATCGAGCCGGAAGAGCTCGAGGCGGTCCAGATCGAGAGCAACCACACCATCGACATCGAGAGCTTCGTGCCGAGCGAGGAGATCGACCAGCGTTACCTCAACCATCCCTATTACCTTGCACCCGACGGCAAGGCCGCGGTCGATGCCTTTGCGGTGATCCGCGACGCCATGAAGGACCAGGAGCGCGTGGCGCTCGCCAAGATCGTGCTCACCAACCGCGAGCACATCATGGCGATCGAGCCGCTCGGCAAGGGCCTGCTCGGCACCACGCTGCGCTTTCCTTACGAACTGCGCGACGAGGACCAGTTCTTCGAAGACATCAAGAGCCCGAAGATCACCAAGGACATGGTCGAGCTCGCGGGCCACATTCTCCAGACCAAGGCCGCCCATTTCGACCCCGGCAAGTTCAAGGACGAGTACGAGAACGCGCTGAAGGCGCTGGTGAAACGCAAGGCCAGCGGCAAGAAGATCGAGCTGCCGGAGCCCGAGGAGCGCCCCAGCAACGTCGTCAGCCTGATGGATGCGCTGAAGCAGAGCCTGAAAGGACGTGGCGGCAAGAAGACGGCCGCGAAGTCGCATGCGCGGCGGGCAACTGGACGGCAGCGGGCCGCGAAGAAGACGCATCGGTCCACGGCGCGACATCGGAAGGCGGGTTGAGGGGATCGCTCGCCCGACACTCGATATCGTAGGGTGGGCAAAGCGGAGCGTGCCCACCACCTTTATCAAAATCGCGAGAATGGTGGGCACGGCGCTTTGCCCCTTGCCCACCCTACGGGCTGTCGAAGTCGGAGCCTAATCCCCCGCCTTCAACCGGTACCCGATCCCCGTCTCGGTTAGCACAAATTGCGGCCGCTCCGGGTCGGCTTCGATCTTCTGGCGGAGCTGGCGGACATAGACGCGTAAGTATTGCGCGTCGGTCAATTCGTCCCAGAGCTCCCTCAGCAGGAAGCGGTGGGTGAGCACCTTGCCGGCGTGCTGCACCAGCACGCGCAGGAGGTCGTATTCCTTCGGCGACAGCTTCACCTCGCGCTCGCCGACCTTGACGATGCGGCGCACGAGATCGACCGAGAGATCACCGCTGCGAAACACCGGGCGTTCGCCCTGGACCTGGAGCTGGTGCCGCAGCGCCGCGCGCAGGCGGGCCAGCAGCTCGTCCATGCCGAACGGCTTGGTCAGATAATCGTCGGCGCCGAGATCGAGCGCCTGTACCTTGCCGGCTTCGTCGCCACGGCTCGACAACACCACGATCGGCACGCCTTCGTTGCGTGCGCGGATGGTGCGCAGCAGCTCGTGTCCCTGCACGTCGGGCAGACCGAGATCGAGGATGATCAGCGCCGGCTCCTCGACGAGCTTCTCCAGTGCGATCTTGCCGTTCGACGCTTCCAGGATCTCATAGCCTTGCGTCGTCAGCCCCATCCGCAGCAATTTGCGGATCGGCGGCTCGTCGTCGATGACCAGGACCTTGATCGGGGCAGCGCTCATGCGGCGGTATCCAATGCGCGGCTCTCTGCCGGAACGGGAAGACGGATGGTGAGGACAGCGCCACTGCGGTCGCTGCGGTTGGCGGCCGAGATCGTGCCCCGCATCGCCTCGACGAAGCCGCGCGAGATGGCGAGCCCGAGCCCCGTGCCGGGACGGACGTGATCGCCTTTCTGAACGCGGTAGAACTTGTCGAACACGCTCTCGAGCTCATCAGGCGGGATGCCGGCCCCCTCGTCCGCGATCTCGAGCACGACATGATCGCTGTCACGCCGGCTGCGGATCGAGATTGTGGTCTCGGGTGGCGAATATCTCGCAGCGTTGTCGAGCAGGTTGAACAGCACCTGCTCGAACAGCACCGCATCGAGCTGCAGCATCGGCAGATCGGCGGCCAGCACCAGCTCGACCTCGTGTGCGGTGAGAATCTTGGCTGCACGCCGCAGCGCGCTGCCCACGATCTCACCGAGATCGTGCAGCGCCGCGTTGGGCACGACGGCACCCGACTCGAGCTTGGTCATGTCGAGCAGATTGGCGATGAAGCGGTTCAGCCGCTCGGATTCGTCGATCACGGTCGCGAGCAGGTCGCGCTTCTCGGTGTCGGAAAGCGCGCCGGCGAGATCGCGCATGGTGGAGGCCGCCCCCAGCACCGAGGCGAGCGGCGTCTTTAAATCGTGCGAGATCGAGGTCAGGAGCGCCGAGCGCAGCCGCTCGGATTCGACGGTGCGCTTGACGCGGTCCATGTCCTCGACCAGCAGCACGCGCTCGATCGCGAGCGCGCCCTGGTCGACCAGCGCATCGAGCAGGCGGCGCTGGTCCGGCGTCAGCAGCGGACCGGTGCGGTCGTCGTCAATGCCGATCACCCCGATCGGGCCGCGCCCGGTGCGCATCGGCAGGAACAGCCGTTTTGCACCCGGCAGCGTGTCCGAGCCGCGGCCGGCGGGGCGGTCGTTGCTCCAGGCCCAGTTGGCGGCGGCGAGATCGGCCTGATCGAGCTCGTCCTCGGGCGGATAGCCGGATTTCACCGTGAGCAGACCTGCTTCCGGCAGCAGCAAAACCACCCGGACTTTCAGCATCAACGCGATCTGGTAGGCCGTCGCCCACAGCACGTCGTCGAGCGTTGCGGTGCCGGCGAGCTTGCGGCTGAAGGCGTAGAGCTGCTCGCTCATCCTGATCCGGCCGATGGCGGCATCGGCCTGGGTGCGCACGCGCGCCGCAACGTTGGAGACGAGTATGGCCACGACCATGAACAGCACGAAGGCGGCGACGTTGGTCGGGTCGGTGATCGTGAAGGTGTGGATCGGCGGCAGGAAGAAGAAATTGTAACAGAGCGAGGCCGCGACAGTCGCCAGCAGCGACGGCCATAGTCCGTAGCGGACCGCGACCGCCACCACCGCCGTCAGCAGCACGAGGTCGACGTTCTCGATGCCGAACCGCGGCTGAATCAGCTCGGCGGCGCCAAGGCCGATCAGCACGATGCCGAGCGCCTTCAGATAAGGCAACGGATTGAACGGCTCGGACCGCACGGCGGTCTGCACCGCCGTCTTGGGCGCCCCCTCGCCCGGCAGCTCGTCGCCGGCGATGACATGAACCGTGATGTTGCCCGCGCGGCGAACCAGATCATGGACGACCGAGCCGCGTGTCATCTCGAACCAGCGCGAGCGGGTCGACTTGCCGATCACGATCTGGGTGACGTTGTTGCCTTGCGCGAAATTGACGACGTCGTCGGCGATGCGGCGACCGACCGCCGGAATGGTCAACGCCTCGCCGCCGAGCGATTCCGCGAGCCGCAGCGTATCGGCCAGCCGGTCGCGCTGCTCATCGGACAATTGCAGCGATCGCCGCGTCTCGATCGAAACCGCGGTGAAAGGGGCATGCAGCCGGTCCGCCAGGCGCTTGGTGTAGCGGACGAGACCGGCGGCGCGCGGATCCTCGCTGACGCAGACGAGAATGCGCTCGCCGACGGCCCAGGGCCCGGGAATCGCATTGGCCTGCATGTGATTGAGGAGCTGCTCGTCGACCCGCTCCGCCGTGCGGCGCAAAGCGAGCTCGCGCAACGCCGTCAGGTTCCCCGGCGAGAAATAGTGCTCCAGCGCACGCTCGGCCTGCTTGGGCACATAGACCTTGCCCTCCTTCAGGCGCTGGATCAAATCGTCGGGCGTGAGGTCGATCAGCTCGATCGCGTCGGCGCGATCGAACACCGAGTCCGGCACGGTCTCGCGTACCCTGACATGGGTGATCTGGGCGACGACGTCGTTCAGGCTCTCGATGTGCTGGATGTTGACGGCGGTGTAGACGTCGATGCCGTGGGACAGCAATTCCTCGACGTCGAGATAGCGCTTGGGATGGCGGCAAAGGGGCGCATTGGTGTGGGCGAGCTCGTCGACCAACGCGATCTGCGGCCGGCGCGCGATCACCGCATCGAGATCCATCTCCTCGACGATCTGCCCGCGATAGTCGAGCCGCTTGCGCGGGACCACTTCGAGCCCGCGCACCAGCGCCTCGGTCTCGGCACGGCCGTGGGTCTCGACGAAGCCGACCACGACGTCGATGCCGGCCTTGCGCTTGGCGTGGGCGCTTTGCAGCATCTCGTAGGTTTTGCCGACGCCGGGGGCGGCGCCGACGAAAACCTTCAGCTTGCCGCTCGCGCTCCCTTCCCGCCGCGCCGCTTCCAGCAGCGCCTCGGGCGACGGACGTTGTTCGGGATCGCGGCGCTCTCGGACCATTTTGCCAATATAATCATCTGCGTGACGCGAGCCTAGACCGCTACCTGGCGGCGGCGCGATCCAGCGAGAGATTCAGTGCCAGAACGTTAACCCTGGGTTCGCCAATCAGACCGAACAAGCGGCCTTCGGTATTGGCGGTCACGATCTGCTTGACCTGATCCTCCGGCATATTCCGCGCCCTGGCCACGCGCGGCACCTGGAATTGCGCCGCTTCCGGCGAGATATCAGGATCGAGGCCGCTGGCGGAGGTTGTCACCAGGTCGACCGGCACGGCAGCGTTCGGATTCTCAGCCTTGAGCTTGTCTACATCTTCCCTGAGCCGGTCGGCCAGCGCCTTGCTGGTCGGGCCGAGGTTGGAGCCACCGGAATTGGCGGCGTTGTACGGCGCCGGCACCGTCTTGGTCGGATCGTTCGGGTCGGGCGCCACCGTCGCCGAGAGACGGCCGTGGAAGTATCTGTTGTCCCTGAACTCCTGCCCGATCAGGGCGGAGCCGATCACCTTGCCGTCCTTCTCGATCAGGCTGCCTTGAGCCTGCGCCGGGAAGAGCGCGCCGGCGATGGCCGTCATCGCCAGCGGATAGGCAAGGCCGGTGATGGCGGTGAGCACCAGCAAGAGGACGATGGCGGGGCGGATTTCTCTGAGCATGTTGGTCTCCTAAGTCTTCGTCATGGCGCGCGGCGCCTTGCACCGCGCGGGGACGGTCAAGCCAGGTGTAAAGCAACGACGACGAGGTCGATCGCCTTGATACCGATGAAGGGAATGACGATGCCGCCGAGGCCGTAGATCAAGAGGTTGCGCCGGAGCAGCGCGCCGGCACCGACGGCGCGATAGGCGACGCCCTTCAGCGCGAGCGGGATCAGCGCAATGATGATCAACGCGTTGAAGATGATCGCCGACAGGATGGCGCTCTGCGGGCTCGACAGATTCATGACGTTGAGGACGTTGAGCTGGGGGTAGAACGCCAGGAACATCGCCGGAATGATCGCAAAGTATTTTGCGACGTCGTTGGCGATCGAGAACGTCGTCAGCGCGCCGCGCGTCATCAGGAGCTGCTTGCCGATCTCGACGACCTCGATCAGCTTGGTCGGGTTGGAGTCGAGGTCGACCATGTTGCCGGCCTCGCGGGCAGCTTGCGTACCCGTGTTCATGGCGACACCGACGTCGGCCTGCGCAAGCGCCGGGGCGTCGTTGGTGCCGTCGCCGCACATCGCAACCAGCTTGCCCTTGGCCTGCTCGTTGCGGATCAGCTTGAGCTTGTCCTCGGGGGTTGCCTGCGCCAGGAAGTCGTCGACCCCTGCCTCCGCTGCGATGGCAGCCGCCGTCATCGGGTTGTCGCCGGTGATCATGATGGTGCGAATGCCCATGCGGCGCAGCTCGGCAAAACGCTCGCGGATACCGCCTTTGACGATGTCCTTGAGCTGGATGATTCCGAGCAGCTTGCCGTCCCTCGCGACCGCCAGCGGCGTGCCGCCGGCCTTGGCGATCTCATCCGCGATGGTCTGTATCTCGCGGCCGATCTCAGAGAGCCCGCTGGGCTGAATGGCGCGCGCCGCGTTGCCAGAAGCAACCGCCAGCTGCGCGCCGCCGCCGACATAGCTGAGCATCGCATCGACCGCGCCCTTGCGCACCGACGAGCCGCCGGCATCGACGCCGCTCATGCGGGTCTGCGCCGTGAACGGAATGAAGGTGGCGCCGAGCTCCGCCATGTCGCGGCCGCGGATGCCGTATTTCTCCTTCGCCAGCACCACGATGGAGCGGCCTTCCGGCGTCTCGTCGGCGAGGGAAGCGAGCTGGGCTGCGTCGGCGAGCTCCTGCTCGGTCACGCCGCGCACCGGGCGAAACGCCGTCGCCTGCCGGTTGCCGAGCGTGATGGTGCCGGTCTTGTCCAGCAGCAGCGTGTCGACATCGCCGGCGGCCTCGACGGCGCGACCGGACATCGCCAGCACGTTGAAGCGCACCAGGCGGTCCATGCCGGCGATCCCGATCGCCGACAACAGTGCGCCGATCGTGGTCGGGATCAGCGTCACGAACAGCGCGACCAGCACGATCACCGAGATCGAGCCGCCGGCATAGGCCGCATAGCTCGGAATGGTCACGGTTGCGAACACGAAGATGATGGTGAGACCGGCGAGCAGGATATTGAGCGCGATCTCGTTCGGCGTCTTCTGCCGCTCGGCGCCTTCGACCAGCTTGATCATGCGGTCGATGAAGGTCGAGCCTTGCGCCGCCGTGATGCGGACACGGATCCAGTCGGACAGCACCTGCGTGCCGCCGGTCACCGCGGAACGGTCGCCGCCGGATTCGCGGATGACGGGCGCGGACTCGCCGGTGATGGCGGCCTCGTTCACGGACGCGACGCCCTCGATCACCTCGCCGTCGGAGGGAATGGTGTCGCCGGCCTCGACCAGCACGATGTCGCCGACCTTGAGGCTGGTCCCCGGCACGAGATTGAAGTCCTGGCCGGCGCCGGTCAGCAGCTTGGCCTGGCTCTCGGTGCGGGTCTTGCGCAACGATTCAGCCTGCGCCTTGCCGCGGCCTTCGGCCACCGCTTCGGCGAAATTGGCGAACAGCACCGTGAACCAGAGCCAGACGATGATCTGGAAGGTGAAGCCGAGGCCAGCGCCGCCCGCGACGACGTCGCGCAGGAAGATCACCGTCGTCAGCGCGGCCACGACCTCGACCACGAACATCACGGGGTTCTTGACCATCAGCCGCGGATCGAGCTTGGTGAAGGAGGCGCGGATCGCCGGCAGCACGATCTTCGGATCGAGCATTGCCGAGACGGCAGCACGCTTTTGCAGTTTCATCGTATCCATGGAGGTCACTCCAGACAATCAGAAGAGGTTGCCAGCGTTCATCGCCAGATGCTCGACGATCGGGCCGAGCGCGAGTGCCGGGAAGAAGGTCAGGCCGCCGATGATCAGGATCACGCCGACGACGAGGCCGACGAACAGCCCGCCCGTGGTCGGGAAGGTGCCTGCCGACGGCGGGATGGATTTCTTGGCGGCCAGCGAGCCCGCAATCGCCATCGCCGGGACGATCATGAAGAAGCGGCCGACGAACATCGCGCTTGCCAGCGTGAGGTTGTAGAACAGCGTGTTGCCGGTGAGGCCCGCGAAGGCCGAGCCGTTGTTGCCGGTCGCCGAGGTGAAGGCATAGAGCACCTCGGTGAAGCCGTGTGGGCCGGCATTGGCCATCGAGGCGACCGCCGCCGGATAGACCACGCCGACCGCGGTCCAGCCGAGATACATCAGCGGCAGCACCAGGATCGCGAGCATCGCCATCTTGACCTCGCGTGCCTCGATCTTCTTGCCGACATATTCCGGCGTGCGGCCGACCATCAGCCCCGCCACGAAGATCGCGAGCACGACGAACAGCAGCATGCCATAGAGGCCGGCGCCGACGCCGCCGATGATGATCTCACCGAGCTGCATGTTGATCAGCGGGATCATGCCGCCGAGCGCGGTGAAGCTGTCATGCATGGCGTTGACCGCGCCGCACGAAGCGGCCGTGGTGACGACGGCGAACAGCGAGGACGCGACGATGCCGAAGCGAACCTCCTTGCCCTCCATGTTGCCGCCGGTCAGGCCCAGCGCATGCATGGTCGAGGTGCCATTGGCCTCCGCCCAATAGGTGATGGCGACGCCTGCGACGAACAGCACGCCCATCACGGACAGGATCGCCCAGCCCTGGCGCTGGTTGCCGACCATACGGCCGAACACGTTGGTCATCGCGGCGCCGAGCGCGAAGATCGACAGCATCTGCACGAAATTCGACAGCGCGGTCGGATTCTCGAACGGGTGCGCGGCGTTGGCGTTGAAGAAGCCGCCGCCATTGGTGCCGAGCATCTTGATCGCCACCTGGGAAGCGACCGGGCCGACCGCAATGGTCTGCCTGGCGCCTTCGAGCGTGGTCGCCTCGATATATGGGCCGAGCGTCTGCGGCATTCCCTGCCAGACCAGGAACAGCGCGTAGACGACGCAGATCGGCAGCAGCACGTAGAGCGTGCAGCGGGTCACGTCGACCCAGAAATTGCCGACCGTGCGCATCGAAGCGCGCGAGAAGCCGCGGATCAGGGCCATCGCCAGCGCGATGCCGGTTGCCGCCGACAGGAAGTTCTGATGCGTCAGGGCGAGCATCTGGACGAGATAGGACAGCGTGCTCTCGCCGCCGTAGTTCTGCCAGTTGGTGTTGGTGATGAAGGAGACCGCGGTGTTGAAGGAAAGATCCTCAGCGACCGCGCCCTGCCCGGCCGGATTGAAGGGCAGCACGGCCTGAAGCCGCATCACGCCGTAGATGATGAGGAAGCCGCCGACATGGAACAGCAGCATGGCGACCGTGTAGGTCAGCCAATGCTGCTCGCGCTTCTCGTCGACGCCGGAGATCCAGTATATGCCGGCCTCGATCGGGCGCAGCACCGGCGACAGGAACGTCCGCTCGCCGCCAAACACACGCGTCATGTACCAGCCGAGCGGCTTGGTCAGCGCAACAATAATGGCGCAGAACAGAATGATCTGGAGCCAACCGATCACAGTCATGGAATCAACCCTTCAGGCTTGGTGCAATCCTTCAGACTTTTTGCCCGCAACAGCGGCAGGAGCACCGTCAGCAGGCAGGCGACGAGCACCGCGTCCGCCAGCAGCAATTCGACGAGCAGCAGCACGGGTCAGAACCGCTCGGGCCGCAGCAGCGCATAGGTGAGGTAGACCAGCAGACCGAACGAGACGGCACCGGCGAGCGCATAATCGAAGATCATGGCTTGCTCCGTCACAGCCGTTCGCAGGCGTAGGTGTAGCCGATCGCGAGGGCGAAGAAGACGAAGCCCAGCGCCAGCATCAGGATGTCCATCATGGCGATACTCCTCATTGCGCCGTCAGATCCGGCGCAACTTTCTCACGGTGACCCGGCGGCTCGCGCCGGAAATGGAACGCATTTCCACGGGCGACAGCCGGGATTCTCGACCGTGCTGAAGTGCCACCCCGGACATAGGTTTTCGAGATGAGGGCTATGGCGAAGATATAGGAATCTCATAAAGGCCGGCGCGGGCCGAGATCGGAAGACAACCCCCGTCGTCCCGGACAAGCGCAGCGCAGATCCGGGATCCATAGCCACAGGGAGAGGTTGGGCGAGGACTCGGAGTGACCTGATTTGCGCCTCAGCTACTGCCTGTGGTTATGGATCCCCGCGCGCGCGGGGATGACAGCGGAGAATGGGGCGATTGCGCCCCTCGCCCACCCACGCGCCACTTATGAAATCCCTATATCTCCCCCCGCTTCCCCATCTCGTTTTCAAATGCACTGCCCGCCATCCTGGCAAGGCCGGCCGACTGACCGACGCCAACTCCAGGAGGCCTGACATGACCGCCGCTCTCCGACGCCTCGCCCCACCTTCCCTCGACCAGCAGCTCCGCGCGGCACCGGCGATGACCCGGCCGCTGATGCTCGACATCATCGCGCACGCCTGCCGGCGTGTCCCCACGCTCGGCCAAGGCGAACGCCCCGCACGCATCATGCGCCTGATCGACGTCGAGGCCTGGGCCGATGCGGCGCTGGCGCTGATCGAGCTCGAGCTGCCGATGTGGCAGGGG
>NZ_AJQF01000497.1:0-6999 GCF_000261705.1 Bradyrhizobium genomosp. III
GGGCGAGTGGCATTGTGCACTGTCGCGCGCGCGTGAGCTGCCGGACTGGCTGGACGCCGCGGTCGAGGCGCGCCATTCCGACCTCGCGCTGGCTCTGCTGTCGGCCCTCGTCGAGGTCCGGGCATTGGCCGCGGACGTGCCGCGGCCGAGCGTTCCTTCCGTTCGCCCTGTGCCGGCTCCGCTTTACGAGCCGCTCGCCTGCGACAATTGCGGCTAGGCAGCCTGACGGAAGGATCCTGGAAAATGCCGGTGCTGACAGATGGCTTTGAACAACCGCTGCACTCACCCTTGTCGCACGCGGGCTCGGCGTCTAGCTCCTCCGCTCCAACCGCGAACTGACCATGGCTGCCTATGCCGCGAGCAACCCGGCCCGCAGCGCGGTGGCGATGCCCGGTTGACGCCGCCTGTCCGGCGGAAAAAGCCGGGCCGATCTGGCGCAATTCTAGGGAAACGTGTAGAGCGGTTTCATGAGCACTGGCAATGTCAACATCGTCGCCCACCCCCTGGTCCAGCACAAGCTCTCGCTGATGCGGGAGAAGGATCGCTCGACCAAGAGCTTTCGCGAGATCCTGAACGAGATAGGGATGCTGCTTGGCTATGAGGTGACCCGGGATTTGCCGCTGGAGCTGGTCGAGATCGAGACGCCGATCGCGCCGATGCGGGCGCCCAAGATCGCCGGCAAGAAGCTCACCCTGGCGCCGATCCTGCGCGCCGGCGTCGGCTTCCTCGACGGCATGCTGGCGCTGATGCCATCGGCGCGCATCGCCCATATCGGGCTCTACCGCGACCCCGAGACGTTGCAAGCCGTGGAATATTACTTCAAGGCGCCGCAGGACCTGTCGGATCGCACCGTGATCCTGATGGATCCGATGCTGGCGACCGGCAACTCGGCCTGCGCCGGCGCCTCTCTGCTCAAGGCCCGCGGCGCCCGCGACATCCGCTTCGTGTGCCTCCTGGCCGCGCCCGAGGGCATCGCGCAATTCCAGGGCGAGCATCCTGACGTGCCGATCTGGACCGCCGCGATCGACGAGCGGCTCAACGACCACGGCTACATCGTGCCGGGCCTGGGCGATGCCGGCGACCGGATGTTCGGCACCAAGTAGACAGGTTGGCGCGATCGGGTTACTCCCCTTGCCATGAGTGCCAACGCGTTTTCACTGCAATCGCTGATCCGGACCGAGGCCGCCGCCGATACCGCCTTCGTATTCGACGGCACGCGGGTCTCGCGCGCTGAGTTCTCCGAAAGGATAGAGCAGACCGCGGCCTGGCTTGCGGAGCAAGGCATCGGCAAGGGCGACGTGATCGCGGTCTGGCTGGTCAACCGGATCGAATGGATCGCGCTGCTGTTCGCCGCCGCCCGCCTTGGCGCGATCGTCGCGGCCGTCAATACCCGCTATCGCAGCGCGGAAGTCGCGCATCTGCTTCGTTTGTCCGGCGCCAGGCTGATGGTGGTAGAGGCCGCATTCCGCTCGGTGGATTTTGCCGCGATCCTCGCCGACATCGCCAAGGACGAAGTGCCGGCGCTGCAGCGGCTTGCGGTGGTCGGCGCGGACGCGATCAAGGCCAATTGGCCCTGTGTCCGCTTCGACGCTTTCGAAAAGCCCTATCCGGCCGCCTCTCCGATACGGGACGACGTCGATCTGCCGGTGCTGCTCTACACGACATCGGGCACCACCAAGGGCCCGAAGCTCGTCGCGCATTCGCAGCGCACGCTGGCGGGCCACGCCGTCTCTGTCGCCAAGGCGCTTCGGCTTGATCCGCAGCGTCATTCGCTGCTGGCCATGCTTCCGTTCTGCGGCACGTTCGGCATGACGAGCCTGCTCGGCTTCGTCGCGGCGGGCGCGACCGTCCATGTGCTCGACGCCTTCGAGGCGGCACCGGCACTGGAGATCCTCAGCACGCAGGGGATCACGCACGCCTTCGGCTCCGACGAGATGTTCCGGCGCATTGTCGCCCTCAGCGGTAGGCCACGCCCATTCCCGCATCTCGACGTCTGCGGCTTCGCCGCGTTCCAGCCTGGCTGGCGCGAGCTTGCCGCGGAGGCCGAGGCGCGCGGCCTGCCGCTGTTCGGCCTCTACGGGTCGAGCGAGGTTCAGGCCCTATTCTCGATCGCCCGCATCAGCGACACCTTTTCCGACCGCATCGAGGGCGGCGGCTGGCCGATGTCACCCGAGGCAAGCGTGCGCGTGCGCGACACCGAGACCGGCGAACTTGCGGCCGAAGGCGTTTCCGGCGAGATCGAGATCAGCGCGCCGTCACGTTTCCTCGGCTATTTCAACAATCCGGATGCGACGCGCGATGCGATCACCGCGGACGGGTTCTTCCGCACCGGCGACATCGGCCGGCTGCGCGGCGACGGTTCCTTCGTCTACGAGACCCGCGCGGGCGACGCCATGCGGCTCGGCGGCTTCCTCGTCGCGCCCGGCGAGATCGAGGACGAGCTCAAATCATGTGCCGGCGTGGCTGATGCCCAGGTGGTTGCAGTCGACCTCAAGGGTCAGGCGCGCTGCGTCGCCTTCGTGATCCCGGCAAAGGAGCCGCCAATGCAGGAGACGCTGGTCGCGCGCCTGCGCGAGCGGCTCGCCGGCTACAAGGTGCCGGCGCGAATCTATCTCGTAGACGCCTTCCCCGTCACCGACAGCGCCAACGGCGTGAAGATCCAGCGCGCCCGGCTACGCGCCATGGCGATGGAGCGCATCGCCGCCGAATAGGCGGGCCTATTTGGTTTGCGCCACAAGGCTCGTTCAGTACGACTTCGCGAGCCCCAGCACCTTCTCCGCGATGAAGCTGAGCGCGAGCTGCGGGCTGACCGGCGCGATGCGCGGGATCAGGACCTCGCGCAAATAGCGCTCGACGTGGAATTCCTTGGCGTAGCCGAAGCCGCCATGGGTCATCACCGCCTGCTCGCAGGCCGAGAAGCCGGCTTCGCCCGCCAGATACTTTGCGGCATTGGCCGCAGCGCCGCACGGCATGCCCTTGTCGTATTGCCAGGCCGCCGACATCACCATCAGCCACGCCGCCTCGAGCTCGACCCAGTTCACCGCGAGCGGATGCTGGATGCCCTGGTTCTTGCCGATCGGCCGGTTGAACACCACGCGCGTCTTGGCATATTCCGTGGCCCGCGCCAGAGCCAGCTTGCCAAGGCCGACCGCCTCCGCCGCGATCAGGATACGCTCGGGGTTCATGCCTTCGAGAATGTACTGGAAGCCCTTGCCTTCCTCGCCGATGCGATCCTCCATCGGAATTTCAAAGTCCTCGAAGAACAGCTCGTTGGAATCGACGATCTTGCGGCCCATCTTCTCGATCTCGTGGACCTTGATCCTGGTGCGGTCGAAATCGGTGTAGAACAGGCTGAGGCCATGGGTCGGCGAGCGCACCTCCTCCAGCGGCGTGGTGCGGGCCAGTAGCAGGATCTTGTGCGCGACCTGCGCGGTCGAGATCCACACCTTCTGGCCGTTGACGATGTAACGGTCGTTCTTGGCGACCGCGCGGGTCTTGAGCTGCGTGGTGTTGAGGCCGGTGTTGGGCTCGGTGACGGCGAAGCAGGCCTTCTCACGGCCCTCCACCATCGGCGGCAGCATGCGCCTGCGCTGCTCCTCGGTGCCGAACACGACGACGGGATTGAGGCCGAACACGTTGATGTGCACGGCGGATGCGCCGGACATGCCGGCGCCGGATTCGGCGATGGTGCGCATCATGATCGCAGCTTCGGTGATGCCGAGCCCCGAGCCGCCATATTCCTCCGGCACGCAGATGCCGAGCCAGCCGGCGTCGGCAAGTGCTTTGTGAAAATCGTGCGGGAAGCCGCCGTCATGGTCCTTCTTCAGCCAGTAGGCATCCGGAAAGCCTTCGCAGATCTTGGCGATGGCATCGCGAATGGCTTCCTGCTGATCGGTGAGCGCGAAATCCATGGTCTTGATCTCCTTGTCGGGAGCCGCGACCGCGCCATCTCCCGTCTCTTCGCGTTCCCCGCTCGAAGGCCGTGGCCGCTTGCTTCGCGCCCTGACGTGCCCTTGGCTGGGTTCTTAGCTCGAAAAACCGCGTACAGATACGTGAATTTGTCTATCAACTGTGTCTACCATGCATAGGGTCATGCGACGTAAAGCTATGAGCGCGCCGTTATTTCGCAGGGAGGAAACCGCGATGGCCGGACTGTATTTCGAAGACTTTTCCGTAGGCCAGGAGTTCAGGCATCCGCTGACCCGCACCGTCACGGAGATGGACAACACCATGTTCAGCCTGCTGACGCTCAATCCGCAGCCGCTGCACATCGATGCGCATTTCGCCGAAAAGACCGAGTTCGGCCAGCGCATTTTCAACAGCCTTTACACCCTCGGCATCATGATCGGCATGACGGTCTATGATACGACCATGGGGACCACCGTTGCCAATCTCGGCATGACCGACGTCACCTTTCCAAAGCCGGTCTTCCATGGCGACACGTTGCGGGCGACGACGAAGGTGCTTTCGTTGAGGGAATCCAAATCGCGGCCCAAGGCCGGCATCGTCGAGTTCGAGCACCATGCCCTGAACCAGAACGACGAGATCGTCGGCAAATGCCGCCGCATGGCGATGATGCACAAGAGGCCGGTTTGATGCGTTCGATGCTGTTCGTGCCGGGCGATTCCCCGCGCAAATTCGAGAAGGCGAGCGAAGGCAAGGCCGACGCGCTGATCATCGATCTCGAGGATTCCGTCGTCACCGAGAAGAAGGCGGAGGCGCGCGGGCTGACGCTGACGATGCTCAAGGGCCGACGCGGCCCGCACCAGCTCTATGTCCGCGTCAACGCGCTCGACACCGGCATGACGCTGGCCGATCTCGCCGCGGTGTTGCCCGGCAGGCCCGACGGCATCGTGCTGCCGAAATCGCAAGGCGGCGACGACGTAAGGCAGGTCGCAACCTGGCTCGAAGCCTTGGAAGCAGCGGCCGGCATCGCGATCGGCACCACCCGCATCGTCTGCGTGGCGACGGAAACCGCGGCTTCGATCTTCGGGCTCGGCAGTTACAAGGGCTGCTCCCCTCGCCTCGCCGGCCTGATGTGGGGCGCCGAGGATCTCTCGGCCTCGCTCGGCGCCACCGAAAAGGCGTCCGGCGGCGTGTTCCACAGCCCCTATCGCCTCGCGCGCGATCTCTGCCTGATGGCGGCGGCCGCGGCCGAGGTCGCGCCGATCGATACGGTCTATACCGACATCGACAACCTCGCCGGTCTCGAGCAGGAAACACGCGCGGCGCGCCGCGACGGGTTTTCCGCCAAGGCGCTGATCCATCCCAAGCACGTCGACGTCGTCAACGCGGCATTCGAACCGACCGAGGCCGAACGCACCTGGGCGGAAAAAGTGATCGCCGCGTTCGCCAGCAATCCCAATTCAGGCACGCTGCGGCTCGACGGCCAGATGATCGACAAGCCGCATCTTCGCGCCGCGAAGAAGATCCTCGGCCAGCCCTAGCGTGGAATGTCTTTAGGTTCGTCGTAGCATCGATCGACCCTCATCCCGTCATGCGACGGCCTCAGTCGAATCCCTGAACCGGCGGCGTCGAGCTCTGCGCCGGCACGGCGGGCGCGGCCTGAACCGGCGGAGCCGGATTGCCGGCAGCTCGCATCTGACCGTTGGCTGCCATCGCCTCGCGGGTGCGCGTCGGGCTCCTGGTCGCGGCCGCGCGGCGCGGCGGCGGCCGATGTCCTGCCGACTGCGAACCTCTCATGCCCCAGGAACGGGCGATCGAAGGTCCGGCAGTGTAGCCGATCAAGGCTCCGGCAACCGCACCGACTGGCCCCAACACGACCGCGCCGGAGACGGCACCGAGTGCTGCATCGCCGGCGCGCTCCTGCGCAACCGCACTCACCGGCACACAAGCCAGCATTGCGACAGCAGTGATCAAAGCCTTGGTCATCGGAGCGCCTCCCTCACGGGAAATCACTCCTGCTCAAATATGGCCGCACGAGGTTCGCTTGCCGGCCAACAAAAGGCAATCGGCGGGGAACCCGGCTGTAGGGCGACAATGGCCTCTGTTCCTGGAGACCGTGGTCGTCGCATTTGACTTTGGCACACCTCACGGCGCGCCTCGTCCTTCGAGACGACCGCTTCGCGGTCTCCTCACGACGAGGCTAAGCAGCATCGTACCCGTTGAACTGCCGCTACGCATTCCGTCCTCATCCTGAGGAGCCCGCCTAGAGCGGGCGTCTCGAAGAATGGCGCAGGACAGCTCTCAAACGCGATCGGCTACGCCGCAAGCGGGGAGAGGCGACGGCGACTACACGATCCTGATCGACATATCCGGCAAGCCCTCGAGCTTGCACAGCAGCACGTCGCCCTTCACGACGGGACCGACATTCTCCGGCGTGCCGGAATAGATGATGTCGCCGGCTTTCAATTCGAACGCTTCCGACAGCTTTGCGATCTGCTCGGCCACGTTCCAGATCATCTTGCTGAGATCCGAGTTCTGCTTCACCGTGCCGTTGATCGCCAGCGAGATGGCGCCCTTGTCGAAATGCCCGGTCTTGCTGGCCGGATGAATCGGGCCGATCACCGCGGCGTGGTCAAAACTCTTGCCGATCTCCCAGGGCTTCTTCTCCGCGGCCATGCCGTTCTGGAGGTCGCGCCGGGTCATGTCGAGGCCGAGCGCGTAGCCATAGACGTGGTCGAGCGCCTTATCGACCGGGATATTGGTGCCGCCTGATTTCAGCGCGGCGACCAGCTCGACCTCGTGATGATAGTTCTTGGTCAGTGACGGATAGGGATGATCGGCGACCTCGCCGACCGCGACGTTCTGGATCGCGTCGGTCGGCTTCTGGAAGAAGAACGGCGGCTCGCGGTTCGGGTCCGAGCCGCGCTCGATCGCGTGCGCGGCGTAGTTGCGCCCGATGCAGTAGATGCGGCGGACCTGAAACACCTGGCTCTCGCCGACGATCGGGATCGTCACCATCGGCACCGGGAAGAGCGGCTTGGGTCCGGCCTGCGCGGCGGCGGGTGCGACCTCGGCCATCGAAACGGCGGCGGC
>NZ_AJQF01000498.1:0-8565 GCF_000261705.1 Bradyrhizobium genomosp. III
TGGGTGAGGTCATCTCGGGTACTCCCTTTGCCTTTGCTTGGGCAGCGTCATGCGCGCCGATCCGGCTGATAGTCGATATTTGGCATGCCAGCAACATGGATCGGCGCCGGCAGCTTGATCGCCGCGCGGCACAAATCTACTAGCGGACGAAACGATCGCCGCCTGCGACAGCACTACTCGTATCGGACGCGGGCGCCACTCTCACGACGATCGCAACCGGTGCGCCATTTCGCGACACCGTGAGCTTCACCTCCTCGCCGACGCGCGCGAGGCCTATCGTGTTGCGGAGTTGGGCTGCGGTGCGAATCGGACGGTCGTCGGCTTTCGTGATGATATCGCCCTTGCGCAGGCCCGCCTGTTGCGCCGGCGAATCCGCCGCAATCTCCGCGACGACGGCTCCCTGGTTCAATCCCTTGTTGACCGAGGGATGCAGGTCCTTCAGAGAAACGCCGATCCGGCCGCGCTCGACGCGGCCCTTGGCGACGATCTGCTCCATCACCTTCCGCGCCATGTTGACGGGAATTGCAAAGCCGATGCCGACATTGCCGCCGGCAGGCGAAATGATGGCCGAGTTGATGCCGACCAGTTCACCGCGCAGGTTGATCAGCGCTCCGCCGGAATTGCCGGGATTGATCGCTGCATCGGTCTGGATGAAGTCCTCATAGCCCTGCTTGCCGAGTCCGGTCCGGCCGAGCGCGCTGACGAGGCCGGACGTCACGGTCTGGCCGAGGCCGAAAGGGTTGCCGATCGCAAGCACGAAGTCGCCGACGTCAAGCGCATCGCTGTCGCCGAAGGACAGCGCCTTGAGCCCGGATGGGTTCTGGATCTGGAGCACGGCAATGTCCGTCGGCGGATCGCGGCCGATGACCTTGGCGGAGAATTGTCGACCGTCCTTGGTTGTGACCTGAACGGCGGAAGTGCCTTCGACCACGTGATTGTTGGTCAGGACATGGCCACGCTGGGCATCGACGATGACCCCTGAGCCGGTCGCGTTGACCTCCTTCTCGATCTGCCTGGGGACGTCGAAGAACTCGCGGAAGAGCGGGTCGCGATAGAGCGGATTGTCCTCGCGAACGCGGCCATGCACGGAGATGTTGACGACGGCCGGCGTCACCTGACGCACGAGCGGCGCCAGCGTGGGCACCGAGCCGCCCGTCTTCAGGTCTGGAATTTGGCCAGCGGCCGGCTGCGATGCCGTGAGCGCGAGCACCAGCAATGCAAGCCAAAGCAAACGCATGACATTCATCTTGGTCACCTGCCGCATGTTCCAATGTGGATGGAAGAACTGGTGGCCTCAGTCACGCGGTGCGGCGACCAAACCGTGCACCGCGAGAAATGGCACGGCGAAGGCCGCCGAGGCTTGGCCGAGCAGCACGAGCGTCAAAACGGTGTGCGTGACGATCATGCGGCGCGCCTCTCTGCGGCGGCCCCGGGCCGTCGCAGCCGCATCGGGGCGCCGCCCCCGCGTGGCGGATCATCATTGTCATTGTCGCCGTCGAGCTTACGCAACGCCGCCAGAACATCGGCAAGCCGGATGGTGTGGCTCATGCCCGGTATCTCGCGCAGCGCGGGACATGATTCGACCGCGTACATGTCGGACGCCCAGGACGACAGGATGATCCGCTTCTCCGGCGCGGAGAGTTCCTCGGCCTTCAGGACGTCAGCGGGCGAACCGTAATGGGCAGCTGGGTGAAACAGCGGATTGAGAGTGCCGGCATTGGTGTTCAGGTTGGTCATCGGTCGTGCCTCCCTCATGCTCCTTTCCAAGGGACCGGTTTGTGGACGTTGGACGGCGGCGCCGACCGCCGCCGTCCCGCTTGATGTCAGTGCGTGTTGATCGCGATGCGCTTGACGCCTTCGCGTGCCTTCTCCGACTTCGGCAGCGACACGGTCAGCACGCCATTACTGAACGACGCCTCGGCCTTGTCCTCCTCGACACCCTCCAGCGGAATCTGCCGCTCGAACGCACCGTAGTAGCGCTCGGTGAAGTACCTGCCTTCGCCGTTGCGCTCGGCTTTTTTCTCGCCGCGGAGGGTCAGGACGCCGCCCGCAATCTCGACCTGAACGTCCTTCTCGGTCAGGCCGGGAAGTTCGGCCGAGACGGTCAGCGTCTTATCGGTCTCGCTGAGCTCGACCTTCGGCCAGTCGAAACGGCCCTCAATCAGCCGCGACAGGATCGTCCCGCCGAAGCCGCGGAAAACGTCGTCGAACAGACGGTTCATCTCGCGATGAAGTGTCAGGAAGGGATCGAAATTGTCGCGCGCAGGCGCGAGGTCCTGTTTCCCTGACCAGGGAATGAGATTACGAAAACCCATTATTCTCTCCTCCATGCATCGGGAGCGCGGACGCGCATCGGCGCGCCGCGTTCCGTCACTGTCTTGATCGAGCGTTGATCGAGCGTCAGGCTGCCTTCTTCTCGATCTGCGATGCCGCAGGAGGGGCGCCCGCGATCGGAATCCGGCGCGGCTTCATCGCTTCCGGAATCTCACGGACGAGGTCGATGATCAGAAGCCCGTCCTGGAACGAGGCCTGCTTCACCTGGACATAGTCGGCCAGGTTGAACACGCGCCGGAACGGACGCGCGGCGATGCCTTGGTACAGGTATTCGCGCGCAGCCGTCTCGGGCTTCTTGCCCTCGATGGTGAGCGCGTTCTGTTCGGCGGTCACGGTGATGTCGTTGGCACCAAACCCCGCCACCGCAAGGCTGATCCGATAATGGTCTTCACCGGAACGCTCGATGTTGTAGGGGGGATAGTTGTCCTCAGTCGTCTGGCGCAGCGTGCTGTCGACGAGGTCGGCCAGGTGGTCGAAGCCGATGGTGGAACGCCATAGGGGCGCGAAGTCAAAACTGGTCCTCATAACCAAGTCCTCCAAAGAGCAAGATGGATACGAAGGAGCGCAAGGCGGGATTTCAGACGGGTCCGAAAGACCAGCCAGGCGCCCGTGCCGGACCCTGTTTTTGGCATCCGGCACACCGCTCTCGCGGCGAGACACGACTTAGAAAATCGCAAGTCGGTTTCAAGGGGCCAGCCCGAAAAATTTTTGGGCCGCCGGGCAGGCGCTGCCCCTCAGGATCTCAGCGCCTCCCGCGCCGTCTCGGGCGCCATCAGCGTCGCGACGATCGTGATGATCGAGAGGGCGATGATGTAGACGGACACGGCCCAGTACGAGCCGGCCCACGCCAGCAGCGCAGTCGCAATCAGCGGCGAGAAGCCGCCGCTCAGCGCCGCCGCGACATTGGCGCCGAGCGAGGCTCCGCTGTAGCGCACCTGGGTGCGGAACAACTCCGGCATGAACGCGGCCTTCGGCCCGAACAGCAGCGCATGGGTCAGCGTCATCGTGACGACGAGTGCCAGCGTGATCAGTGCCGGCTCCTTGGTATCGAGGAACCAGAACAACGGAAACGCCAACGCCACCGAGAACACGCCGCCGGCGAGATACAGCGCTTTGCGGCCGAAGATGTCGGACAGCCAGCCGGCGAGCGGCAGCGTCGCGAATTCGACGAGGGCAGCATAGACCACGGCATCCAGGATCACCTGGCGCGACAGCCCGAGCTTCGTCGTGGCATAGACCACGGTGAAGACGGTGAGGAGATAAGCAAGCCCGACCTCCGACACCGTGATGCCGATCGCCAGCAGAAAGCTACGCCAGTCGCGGCGGAGCACTTCCAGCACCGGCTGCGCCAGCACCTCCTTGCGCTCGACCACCTCCTTGAAGTGCGGCGTCTCCGCGAGCTTGAGCCGCACGATGAAGCCGACACCGACGAGCAGGATGCTGATCAGGAAGGGCACGCGCCAGCCCCAGCTCAGGAAATCGGCTTCGGGCAGCTTGGTCATCAAGCCGAAAATGCCGGTCGATGCGGCAACGCCGACGGGAAAGCCGATCTGCACCAGGCTGCCATAGAAGCCGCGGCGATTGCCGGCATGCTCGATCACCATGACGACTGCGCCGCTCCATTCGCCGCCCAGGCCGATGCCCTGGACGAAGCGCAGCACGATGAGCAGGATCGGCGCCCACACGCCGATCTGGCTGTAGGTCGGCAGGCAGCCGATCAGGAAGGTGCCGAGCCCCATCGCGATCATGGTCGCGACCAGCATGGTCTTGCGGCCGAGCCGGTCGCCGTAATGCCCGATGATGGCGCCGCCGATCGGCCGCGCCACGAAACCGACCGCATAGGTCGAGAACGCCGCCAGCGTTCCGACGAAGGGATCGAAGCTCGGGAAGAACAGCTTGTTGAAGACCAGCGCCGCCGCCGTGCCGTAGATCAGGAAGTCGTACCATTCGATCGCGGTGCCGAGCGCGCTCGCCCACACCACATGCGCCGTCGTCGATTTCTCCGCCGCCGCGGAGACTCCCGTTGCTGCCGTCATGCCCCGCCCCAGAGATTCCGGAGAGCATCATGGCCAATCGTGCCGAGGGTTGCAACCTGCAGGGGTGATGGCTCTCACAGGATAACAACGCGGGATTTTGTGCGCAGGTGTCGCAACATCCTTCATTGCAAGGAGCTCTTGCGACGAAGCAATCCAGGCTGCCTCCGTGGAGAAAGTCTGGATTGCTTCCGCCTTCGCCAAGGCTTCGGCGGACAAGTCGCTGCCCTCGCAATCGCGGGTGCTGAAGCAGCGGTGCCTCCTGTCGTCTCACCCGCCGAGAGGAACCCATCCAGACTCGAATTCACCATTGACAAACTTATTTGCTTATATCTAATTTGTCTCGAGAACAGCCTGCCGCGCCATGCGGCCAATAAAAGAGAGGAAACGACGATGAGAGGGCTTCTGGCCTGCGCCATGCTCGCGGCCATGACTTCGGCAGCCATGACCACAGTCGCCACCGCGCAAGTCTCCGACGACGCGGTGCGGATCGGCGTGCTGACGGATCTGTCGAGCTGGGGCCGCGACAACTCGGGGCCGGGCTCGGTCGAGGCCGCGAAAATGGCGGTGGAAGAATTCGGGCCGACCGTGCTCGGCAAGCCCATCGAGATCATCAGCGCCGATCACCAGATGAAGACCGACGTCGGCGTGCAGATCGTGCGCGGCTGGTTCGACAACGGCAAGGTCGACGCGGTCGTCGACATCCCCAATTCCGGCATCGCGATCGCCGTCCACAACATGGTGCGCGAGCGGGGCAAGGTCGCGCTGCTCTCCGGTCCCGGCGCAAGCTCGCTGACCGACGAGCTGTGCAGCCCGAACACCGTGCACTTCACCTACGATACCTATGCGCTGTCGAAGGTGACGGCCTCCGCCGTGATCAAGGAGGGTGGTAAGTCCTGGTACTTCATCACCGCGGACTACGCCTTCGGCCAGCAGCTCGAAAAGGACGCCACGCGTTTCGTCAATGAGATGGGCGGAAAGGTCCTGGGCGGCGTGAAGCATCCGACCAACACCGCGGACTTCTCCTCCTTCGCGCTCCAGGCGCAAAGCTCGAAATCCGACGTAGTCGCCTTCGCCAATGCCGGCCAGGACACCGACAACGCGATCAAGCAGTCCGGCGAGTTCGGCCTCGTCCAGGGCGGCCAGAAGCTCGTCGGCCTCCTGATGTTCGACACCGACGTGCACGCGATCGGCCTCAAGGCCGCGCAGGGCACCTACATGACCACGGCCTCGTACTGGGCCATGGACGAGGCAACCCGCGCCTGGTCGAAGAAGTTCTACGAGCGCACCAAGGTGATGCCGACCATGATCCAGACCGGCGTCTACGGCTCGGTGCTGCACTATCTCAAGGCCATCAAGGCGGCCGGCACCGACGATTCCACCAAGGTGATGGCCAGGATGCGCGAGCTGCCGATCGAGGATACATTCGTCCACGGCGGCAAGTTGCGCGAGGACGGCCGCGTCATCCGCGACATGTATCTCGCCAAGGTGAAGAAGCCCGAACAGTCGAAGGAGCCGTGGGACTATCTGGACATCGTCAAGACCGTGAAGGGCGAGGACGCCTTCCGCCCGGTCTCCGAGTCCAAATGTCCGCTCCTGAAGAAGTGAGGCCAAGCATGACCGGCGGCGAGCATAGCGCAATTGAGACTTACGAGTGCGATGTGCTCGTGGCCGGATCAGGCTGCTCCGGCATGTCGGCCGCGATCACCGCGCGCCATCGCGGCCTCGACGTGCTGATCGTCGAGAAGGAGCCGCGCTTCGGCGGCACCACCGCCCGCTCCGGCGGCTGGCTCTGGATTCCCGGCACCTCGCTGGCAAAGGCCTACGGCATCGCCGAGACGCCGGAACAGGCCCGCACCTACTTGCGGCACGAGGCCGGCAACAATTACGACGCGGCACGGGTCGATGCATTTCTCTCGGCCGGTCCCGAGGCCGTCGATTTCTTCACCACCAAGACCGCGCTCCGCTTCGACATGCCGCTGGTGTTTCCCGACTATCACGCCGAAGCACCCGGCGGCGCGCAAGGCGGGCGCTCCATGGTGACGCGCCCGTTCGACGGCCGCGAGCTCGGCGACCTCATCAAGACGCTGGGCATGCCGCTGCCGGAGCTGACCGTGTTCGGCATGATGCTGGGAAGCGGCAAGGAGATCATCCACTTCATGCGGGTGACGAAGTCGCTGACTTCCGCGGTCTACGTCGCCAAGCGCTTGTCGCGTCACCTGATGGACGTGCTGCGCTACGGCCGCGGCATGACGTTGACCAACGGCAATGCGCTGGCCGGACGGCTGGCGAAATCCGCGCAGGATCTGAAAATTCCGATGTGGCTGTCCTCGCCGGTGCGCGAGCTGACGGTCGAGAACGGCGCGGTCACCGGCGCGATCGTTTCGCGCGAGGGACGCAACGTGCGCGTTCGTGCAAGGCAAGGCGTGGTGCTGGCCTGCGGCGGCTTCCCGCATGATGTGGAGCGGCGCAAGAAGATGTTTCCGCACGCGCCGACCGGCAGCGAGCATTTCTCGCCGGGGCCGACCGGCAACACCGGCGATGGACTGCGTCTTGCGGAGCGCGCCGGCGGACATATCGAGGATCGCCTGCCGAACGCGGCGGCCTGGGTGCCGGTGTCGCTGACCACGCGTAAGGACGGCTCGAAAGGCGTGATGCCGCATTTCATCGACCGCGCCAAGCCGGGCGTGATCGCGGTGATGCGCGACGGCCGGCGTTTTGCCAACGAAGGCAATTCCTATCACGACTTCGTCCAGGCCATGGTCAAGGCGGCCAAGCCCGGCGAGGAGATCGCGGCCTATCTCGTCTGCGATCACAAGACGCTGCGCAAATACGGCCTCGGCTGCGTGCCGCCCTTCCCGATGCCGCTGGGTCATCACCTCGATACCGGCTATCTCATGCGCGGCGATACGCTGGAGGCGCTCGCGGCGAAGGCCGGCATCGACGCGGCGGCGTTCATCGACACCGCCAGGCAGTTCAATGCCACCGCGCCGCAAGGCCATGATGCCGCCTTCGGCAAGGGCTCGAAGGCCTATAACCGCTACCAGGGCGACGCGATGCACGGCCCGAACCCCTGCGTCGCGCCGATCGAGAACGGGCCGTTCTATGCCATCAAGATGGTGGTCGGCGATCTCGGCACCTATGCCGGCATCGTCACCGACGAGAGCGCGCGGGCGCTCGATGCCGAGGGCCGCGTCATTCCCGGGCTCTATGCCGCCGGCAACGACATGGCGAGCATCATGGGCGGCAATTACCCGGGGGCCGGCATCACGCTTGGGCCGGCGCTGACCTTCGGCTACATTGCCGGGCGTCATCTCGCCGACAGCGCCGCCAAGCGCGACGCGGCCTAAGCCACGCCAGGAGGCGCATGAAGAGGGAAAGCCGCGGCATCCAGTCCATCGAGGTCGGCGGGGAGCTGCTCCGCGCGCTCGCAAGGTGCGGCGAGCCGATGATGCTGCGCGATCTCGCGCGCGAGGCCGGCATGTCGCCGGCCAAGGCGCATCCTTATCTCGCCAGCTTCTCCCGCATCGGGCTGATCGAGCAGGACGAGACCACCGGCCGCTACGAGATCGGCGCGCTGGCGCTGGAGCTCGGCCTGATCAGCCTGCGCCGCCTCTCCGGCGTGCGCATCGCAAGGCCGAAGATCGCCGCGCTCGCGAGCCAGATCGGACATGCGGTCTCACTGGCAGTCTGGGGCACGTACGGCCCGACCGTCGTCCAGCTCGAAGAGCCGGCCCAGCCGGTCCACATCGTGATGCGCGCGGGGTCGGTGATGGCGCTGCTGGAGACGGCCACCGGCCGCGCCTTTGCGGCGTTCCTGCCGGAGAAGACCATCAACGCCGCGCTGGAGAGCGGGCTCGATCGTCACGGCGTCGGCTACAATCCGAAGCGCACCGTGAAGGGCCCGAAGGTCGCCGAGATGCTGACCGAGGTCCGCAAGCACGGCCTCGCCCGCGCGCTCGGCGATCCCCTGCCCGGCGTCAATGCGTTCTCGGCCCCCGTGTTCGATCATTCCGGCCATGTCGCGCTGGTCATCACGGCGATGGGGCCGGAAGGCACGTTCGATGCGCGCTGGGACAGCCCGATCGCGCATGCCTTGCGCGACTGCGCCGGCGCTATCTCGAAGCGGCTGGGCTACGGGATGACGGTTGCGGCGGAGTGAGGCTGTCAGATGCGCCGTCATGGCCGGGCTTGTCCC
>NZ_AJQF01000499.1:0-2435 GCF_000261705.1 Bradyrhizobium genomosp. III
GAGAACTCGCGCTCCTACTTCTCCTTCACCGGCACCGTATAGTTCAGGATCAGCCTTCCGCCATCAGGATAGATCGTCTGCCCGGTGATGTAGGACGCATCGTCGCTCGCCAGGAACGCGACGACAGAGGCCACCTCGCTCGGCTCACCGCCGCGGCCAGCCGGGGTGCGCGACATCACGGTCTTGCGGGCGTCCTCGGAGGTGTAGATGGACGATGCCACCATGTCGGTCAAAATCGTGCCCGGCCCGACCGCGACGACGCGGATGTTGTGCGGGGCGAGCGCGACGGCGGCGACCGAGGTGAGCTGCTTCATGCCACCCTTGGACATCGCGTAGGTTGCCAGCGCCGGGATCGCCAGCAGCGCGTTCACCGAGGACATGTTGATGATGACCCCGCCGCCGCCTTGCGCGATCATCTGCTTGGCGGCGGCCTGCACGCCGAAGAACGCGCCCTTCAAATTGATGCCGATGATCTCGTCGAATTCCTCTTCGGATATCTCCAGGATGTCCCGGTTGCGGGCGACGCCGGCATTGTTGACCATGATGTCGAGCCGGCCGAACTCCTTCACGGCGGTGGCGACGAGCTGGTCGACATCGGCGCGCTTGGCGACGTTGCCGACGACGGTGCGCAAGGCCTCCGGATGTCCGAGCTCGGCCGCCGTCTTGGCGAGGCCCTCGGCATCGACATCCGAAATCACGACCTTGACGCCGTCATCCAAAAATCTCTTCGCGCAGGCCTTGCCGATGCCGCGCGCTGCGCCAGTGATGGCGGCGACCTTACCGGATAGCTTCATGGTCTCACTCCAGACAAGAGAACCTCAATTCGCCGCCGACCTTGCCGTCGCCGGCATGTAAATCTGCGCGTAGCCTTCCTTGATCGCGGCGGTGATGCGGTCGAGGCCGAGGCGGCGGTCGATGTGCTTTTCCAGCACGGAGACGCAAGTAACGCGTAGCTCACGGCCATCGCCTTGAGCTGTTCATAGACGCGATCGACGATGCTGTCGGAAGCGAGTTCCACGTTGCTCTTCATCAGCTGCATTGATGCCCGGACACAGCTCTATATACCGGGGGCGCGTGGACGAAGGCAATGCACACGGCAGCGCTACCAGAGATTGTTCAGGCCTTTGCGACGATCGGAATCCGGCAAGACGCGCGAGCGCAGTCCGGATGCACGACCTCAGAGGAAGCGTTCAGGCGCAAACGGCGCCAGCGGAATCTCTGGCGCCTTGCCGCTGAGCAGCTGCGCGACGAGCCGCCCGGTACGGGCCGAACCAACCAGGCCAACATGGCCGTGGCCGAAGGCATAGACGATGTCGCGCGAGGCGCGCGCATAGCCGATGCAGGGACGTCCATCCGGCATGCTCGGCCGATGCCCGAACCAGGTTTTTATGCGCGAAGGCGGAATATCCTTCGGAAGTTTTGGAAACATACTGATGAGGTGGTTGCGCAGGATCTCGGCGCGCTTCCAGTTCGGCGCGGCCTCGAGGCCGGCGATCTCGACGGTGCCGGCGGCGCGCAGGCCCTTGTTGGTCCAGTTCACCACCATCTTGGCGTCGGATGCCATCATCGAGCTGCGCGGACCTGACTCCGGGTTCTCTATCATGACGTGGTAGCCGCGCTCGGTCTCGAGCGGCAAGGGATCGCCGACCGATGCGGTGAGCTGCTTCGAGCGGGCGCCGGCCGCGACGACGGCAGCATCACAGGCGATCTCGCCGGTCTCGGTAAGGACGGCCACGAGCTTGTCGCCATTCAACCTCAAGCCGGTCGCCTTGGCCCGCACATGCGTGACGCCGCTGGCGATCGCATGATTGGCAAGCGCCGCGACATAAGCACCGGGATCGCGGCAGCGCCCGGCCTCCTCCACCACCACGCCAAAGGTGTAGCGCGGATGCAGATCGGGCTCGCGCTGGCGCATCTCGTCGGCGTTGAGCTCCATCCACTCGACGCCGACCTTCTTGCGCAGGCGCCAGCCGAGATCGTTGTCGAAATTGACGCGCGACGGAAACACATGCATCACGCCATTGCGCTCGATCAATTCAGAAACGCCCGCTTCTTCCGCCAGCTTCCGGTGCAGCAGCGGCGCGTCCCTCAACAGGTCGCGCAGGGCAAACGCCGTCTTCTCGACCCGCGCCTCGGTCCAGCCCGAGAGCAGATATTTGACCAGCCAGGGCAGCGCTTTCGGCAAATACGACCAGCGGATCGCGAGCGGCCCGAGCGGGTCCATGAGATAGCCCGGCACCTTCTTCCAGATGCCCGGCTCCGCCGGCGGGATCACCGAATGTGACGACAGCCAGCCGGCATTGCCATAGCTCGCCGCCTGTTCGCCGCCAGGCTCGCCCGGATCGATCAGCGTGACGCGATGGCCCTCGCGCAGCGCCTCGATCGCGCTGATGACACCGACAGCGCCGGCGCCGATGATGGCGACGTGGCGGCCG
>NZ_AJQF01000500.1:0-2187 GCF_000261705.1 Bradyrhizobium genomosp. III
GAAGTCCTTGCCGACCGAAATCGCGCGCGGATCGATGATGCAGTGGAGGATCGACGGCTTGCCGGAGGCGAGCGCGCGCTCGAACGCCGGCGCGAATTCCTCGGTGCGTTCGACCCGCTCGCCATGGCCGCCGAACGCCTTCGCGTACATCGCAAAATCGGGGTTCTTGAGCTGGGTGCCGACGACGCGGCCGGGATAGTCGCGCTCCTGGTGCATGCGGATGGTGCCGTATTGCGAATTGTCGACCACGATCACGACCAGCGGCGCGTCATACTGCACGGCGGTTGCGAACTCCTGACCGTTCATCAGGAAGCAGCCGTCACCGGCAAAGGCGACGACGGTGCGATCCGGATATTGCCGCTTGGCCAGCACCGCCGCCGGCACGCCGTAGCCCATCGAGCCCGAGGTCGGCGCCAGCTGCGAGGCAAAGCTGTGGAAGCGGTGATGACGATGGATCCAGCCGGCATAATTGCCGGCGCCGTTGCAGACGATGGCGTCCTTCGGCAGGCGGTCGCGCAGCCAGGTCATGACCTGCCCGTACTGGAACGTGCCCGGCAGCTCGCGCGCCTTCTCGGTCCAGGCGAGGTAATCGGCGTGCGCCTTGGCGGCCTCGCCCTTCCAGGCCACCGCGCCTGAAGGCTTCAGCGTCTCGACGGCGGCGGCAAACGCCGCGGGCGTCGCCTGGATCGCCAGCGCCGGCTGATAGACGCGGCCGAGTTCTTCGGAGCCCGGATGCACGTGGATCAGCTTCTGCTGCGGGTTCGGAATGTCGAGCAGCGTGTAGGACGAGGACGGCATCTCCGACATGCGGCCGCCGACGAGGAGAACGACATCGGCGTTGTCGATGCGCGCCTTCAGGCCCGGGCTCGGCCCGATGCCGAGATCGCCGGCATAATGCGAATGGTCGGCATCGATCAGCGAGGCCCGGCGGAACGAGGTTGCGACCGGCAGGTCGAAGCGCTCGGCAAAGCGGGCAATGCTCTTGGTGGCGTCATCGGTCCAGCGCGAGCCGCCGAGGATGACGAGAGGCGCCTTGGCGGTCGCGAGCATGGCGCCGAGCTTTTCGATATCGGCCGGCGCGGGCCAGCTCACGGCAGGCTCGATGCGCATGGCATCGGCTACGGCGGCGGTCTCGGTCAGCATGTTCTCGGGAAGCGAGATCACGACGGGACCGGGACGGCCCTGCATGGCGACGCGGAAGGCGCGCGCCACCAGCTCCGGAATGCGATCGGGACGATCGATCTCGACCGCCCATTTCGCCATGGTGCCGAACACCGCCTTGTAGTCCAGCTCCTGGAACGCCTCGCGCTCGCGCATGCCGGTGTCGACCTGGCCGACGAACAGGATCATCGGCGTCGAATCCTGCATCGCAATGTGGACGCCGTGGCTGGCATTGGTCGCGCCGGGACCGCGGGTGACGAAGCAGATGCCGGGCCGGCCCGTGAGCTTGCCGTAGGCCTCCGCCATCATCGCCGCGCCGCCCTCGGCGCGGCAGATCATGACGTCGATCGGGCTGTCATGCAGCGCATCGAGCGCGGCCAGATAGCTCTCGCCCGGCACGCAGGTGACGCGCTCGACGCCTTGGGCGACGAGCTGATCGATCAGGATCTGGCCCCCGGTGCGGCTGTTGCGGATGGTCATGACGGCTCCTCAAGGCTTTGGCGATGCGTACTTATTCGGAGACTGCGTAGGACAGGCCCGGTGGGCACGCAAGATCGAAAGGCTTCTCCTAGCCTGCGCAGACGTCATGCCCGTCGGTGCCGTTTGCACGACCGCCCATTCGTCGGGCTTGATGGAAGGATGGCGGTCGACATAACGCCGCCAGTGTGTCCCGGACGCGCCGCGACGCGCATAGCGCGTCGAAGACGCGCGTGAACGCGCTTATGGCGTTGCGGCGCAGAGCCGGGACCCAGAAGGCGGCACGGCACGCGGCGACATGGGCCCCGGCTTTGCAGCGCACCACCCCGGACGATGCTGCGCATCGCCGGGCCGCTGCGCTGCGTCCGGGGCACGAGCGGAGTTTGGCGCTCTCTCCTCGTCATTACGAGGAGCTCTTGCGACGAAGCAATCCAGAATCCCTCCGCGGAGAGAAGCTGGATTGCTTCGAGCAGCCGGTGGCATTGCAGCTCTCCAACGTGCATTTCAAGTTTCAGTGCCGTAGCAACCATTAAAGCACGCCCGATTTCC
>NZ_AJQF01000501.1:0-12889 GCF_000261705.1 Bradyrhizobium genomosp. III
GCACGGCGCTATGCGCCTTTGCCCACCCTACGGCACTGCGCACTTGGAGAACGAGCCATCGCCTCATACACCGTCATTGCTTCGTCGCTAGAGCTCGTCGCGATGACGGTGGAGAGGGCGATCGCCGCACTCCGCTCGCGTGCCCCGGACGCAGCGCAGCGCTCGGGCGATGCGAAGCATCGTCCGGGGCGGTGCGCTGCAGAGCCGGGGCCCATCCATCCGCATCGCGCCCTGTCGCCTTCTGGGTCCCGGCTCTGCGCCGCAACGCTTCGCGTTGCTGCTTGTCCGGGACACGAGGCCCGGGGCCTGCTTATCCGACCACCCGATCTCCCCCATCACAACCAATTGTCTTTATTAGGAAACAATCATTCCCTATTATCCCGCAATGCAAAAAGCCGCCCGCCGATCGCCGTCTGCCGCCCGTCCGCCCGGTCGTCCCCGGGAATTCGACATGGATACGGCGCTGGACCGCGCCGTGCGGGTGTTTCGTGAGCGCGGCTATCATGCGACCTCCATCGGCGACCTTACCGCGGCGATGCGGCTGGCGACGGGGAGCATCTACAAGGCGTTTCGCGACAAGCATGCGGTGTTCCTGGCCGCCTTCGAGCGCTATACGGCGCTGCGCCAGGAGCAGACCCGCGGCGCCGCCGCGCACGGCAAAAACGGCCGTGAGCGACTGCGCCATGTGCTGCTGTCCTATGTCGCGCAGTCCCAGGGCGCCGAGGGACGGCGCGGCTGCCTCGTGGTCGGCAGTGCGGTCGAATTGTCGGCGGTCGATTCCGTCGTCGCCGCCCGCGTCGCCGCGCAGCTCGAGACCAACGAAGATTTCATCGCCGGCCTCATTCGCGAGGGGCAGGTCGACGGCTCGATTCCCGGTCATGTCGCGGCCGACGACACCGCGCGGCTGATGATCTGCATCACGCAGGGCCTGCGTGTCGTCGGCAAGGCGCGTCTGCCGCTCGACGGAGCCCGCCTCGTCGGCGTCGCGATGAAACTGCTCGCCTGAATTTGTGTCATATTAGGAAATGATCGTTCCCGATTTCTCGGAGACTATGCGTCATGACGATGAATGCCACGATCGAGACCGCACCCGAACCGGATGCGGTGTCGCAGCGCCTGACCTTCGTGCTTGCCGCGGCCTGCGGCATGATCGCGGCCAACATCTACTATGCGCAGCCGCTGATCGCCCCGATCAGCGCCGCGCTCGGCCTGTCGCACGCAGCTGGCGGGCTGATCGTCACCATGACGCAGATCGGCTACGGCACCGGGCTGCTGCTGATCGTGCCGCTCGGCGATCTCGTCGAGAACCGTATCCTGATCTGCTCCGTCATCACGCTCGGCGCGGCGGCGCTGCTCGCCGCCGCGTTCGCCACCCATGCGTTGCCGTTCCTGATCGCCGCGCTGTTCATCGGCCTCGGTTCGGTCGCGGTTCAGATCATCATTCCCTATGCCGCGCATCTGGCGCCGGAAGCCATCCGCGGCCGTGTCGTCGGCAACGTCTCGACCGGCCTGATGCTCGGCATCATGCTGGCGCGTCCGGTGTCGAGCTTCGTCACCTCGGCGCTGTCGTGGCACGCGGTGTTCTTCGCCTCCGCCGCGCTGATGATCGTGCTGACGGCCGTGCTCTGGATGACGCTGCCGAACCGCAAGCCGGTGACGCGGATGCACTATGGCGAACTGTTGCTGTCGATGCCGCATCTGGTGCGGGCGACGCCGCTGCTGCGGCGCCGGGCGCTCTACCAGGCCAGCCTGTTCGGCTGCTTCACCCTGTTCTGGACGGTGGCACCGCTCCAGCTCGCCGACGCGTTCGGCTTCACCCAGCGCGGCATCGCGCTGTTTGCGCTGGCCGGCGTGGCCGGCGTGTTCGCGGCGCCCATCGCCGGACGGCTCGCCGATCGCGGCCATAGCCGCATCGCGACGCTGGTCGCGATGCTGCTCGCGGCCGGGGGCTTCCTCGTGACCTATCTCGGCGCGCCCGGCTCGATGCTGAACCTGGTCTGTCTGGTCGCGGCGGCAATTGCCATCGACGTCGGCGTCCAGGGCAATGTCGTGCTCGGCTTCCGCGCCATCTTCGCGCTCGGGCACGAGCACCGCAGCCGCCTCAACGGCCTCTACATGGCGACGTTCTTCACCGCCGGCGCGGCCGGCTCCGCGGTCGGCGCCTGGGCTTTCGCGCAAGGTGGCTGGACGCTCGCATCGGCCATCGGCCTCGCTCTGCCCGTCATCGGCTTGCTCTATGCGGCGATCGAATAGCCGCCGGCCACAGCAATTGTGCGATGCGGCCGTTTACCAGGCCGCGGGAGGCAGCCGGGTGATGCAATTTGCATCTCGCGATTCCGGTGCTGCTGTAGTACTTTGGTCTCAAGCGGGCCCGGTTAATGGGCGGCAGGGGGAGGCTGATGAGGCGTGCGGGACTGTTTGGCGTACCGCGGGTACGGCCATGGTCGTGGCAGGCGTTTCTGCTCGGATGCGTCGTTGTCGCCATGTCGGCTGCGTTTCAGGGCATTTGCGTTGCGCTCGGCGCAAAGCTCTATTTTGCAGCGTTCCTGCCCGGCCTGTTCATACTCGGCATCGTTGCGGGTACGCCGGCGGCGGGGTTTGCCGCGCTGTTCACCATTCCCCTGGTGTGGTGGGCGTTCATTCCGCCCTTCTTCGAGTTCAACGCGCTGAGCAACGCAAATACCGATGCCATCAACCTGTTCTGCCTGCTCGCGGTGCTGCTGATTGGCCTCGCCGATCTCTGCCGCGAGACCATGAGGATCGTCCGCCAGGGCGGGTTGAAGTCCCCGGGCGAGAGCGCGGCAACGAATCCGCAATAATTCGCCCTTGCCCGGCCGTGCACGTTGCGTCCGCGCAACAGTCCGGCAACCATCCGCAAGCTTGCCGCGCGCCGCTAACTTTTCGAAAAAGATTTGGCCGCAGTTTCTCCCCCGGGAATGACGAGGGAGTTTTCGGACATGAACGGTCAAGCCATCTTGGAGAATGTGCGCCGCTATCGCGGCATCGCATCGCTTTATCGCCAGACCGCTGCGTTCCGCCCGGGCCAGAGCTGGTCGCTGCTGGAGCAGGCGAGCGATTGGGAAGCGCGGGCGTTGTCGGAGCTGGAAGCCTATTTCGCGTTGCGCGCGGACTACGCCGCTCCGCTCGCAGCCTGATTGTTAACCATCGCTCACGATATGATCGTCAGATCGGGCGCGGGCACCACGAATTGTCCGCCCCAGGCGCGAACCTCCGCCAACTGGGCGATGATCTCGTCCTTCAGATTCCAGGGCAGGATGAAGACGTAATCGGGCCTGGCCGCGATCAGGGCGGCGGGATCGCGGATCGGCAGATGCGATCCCGGAAGCAGCAGGCCCTGCTTATGCGGATTGCGGTCCACGGTGAACGGAATCAGCTCACGCGTGACGTCGCAATAATTGAGCAGCGTGTTGCCCTTCGCAGGCGCGCCATAGGCCAGCACCGTCTTGCCCGCGCGCCGCGCCGCGACGAGAAAGTCGCGGATCGTCTCGCGCTTGGCCGCCACCTTCGCCTGGAAATCACGATAGCTCGCCGGCCGGTCGAGCCCTGCCAGGGTCTCGCGCCGGCGCAAGCTCTCGAGTGCAAGCGAGGCGCTCCGAGGCGCGTTCTCGCTGCAGACATGCAGACGGAGCGAGCCGCCATGCGTCGGCAATTCGTCCACGTCGAAGACGCGCAAGGCGTGTGCGCGAAAGACCCTCTCCAGGGTCGCGAGCGAGAAGTACGACAGATGCTCGTGATAGATCGTGTCGAACTGGATGCCTTCGATCAGGTGCAACAGATGCGGAAGCTCCAGCGTGGCGCGTCCGGTCTCGGGCAGGAGAATGCGCAGGCCCGCGACGAAATAGTTGATATCAGGGACGTGCGGCAGCACGTTGTTGGCGACGATCAGCTCGGGCCTATGACCTTCGGCGCGCAGCGCGGTCGCGACGTCGCGGCCGAAATAGCAGATCCGGGTCGGAATCCCCTTGGCGATCGCAGCGGCCGCCGGACCGCTGGCCGGCTCGATGCCGAGCGCACGGATGCCGGCGCGCAGGAAATATTGCAGCAGATATCCGTCATTGCTGGCGATCTCGATCACCTCGGACGCTGCGCCGAGCTTCGCACGGACGACCATCTCGGCGGCATAGCTCTCCGCATGCCGGAGCCAGCTCTCGGAATAGGACGAATAATACAGATACTGCTCGAAGATGTTGGCCGCAGGCTCGAATTGCGGAAGCTGCGCCAGTCCGCAGGCGGGGCACACACGGGCATGCAGCGGATAGGTCGGCTCAGTCGCCTCCGCCCGCTCCGGCGGCACGAAGGAATTCGCCAAAGGCGACAGGCCGAGATCGACGAAGGTCTCATCGAGCTCCCGCGCGCAAAAGCGGCATCGATGCCTGTCCATGAACGGATCGTCCGGTTGTGCCGTCGTGCCGCGGCTGTTAGTGAATTCTCCCAAGCCACGGAAATTCCGACAACGTTGCGCATGATGCAACCCAAAAGGCGTTTCGGTGAACCGACGTTCGCAACGGCGGCGTCGCGGTGCGGGGGCCCGGGATGAAGTTCACTGCATTGGCGCTGCCAGGCGTGGTTGAAATCGGCATCGAACCGGAGACCGACGCGCGCGGATTCTTCGCCCGGCTGTTCGATGCTGAGGCCTTCGCGGCGCAGGGCCTGCCGACGCATTTCGCGCAGCACAGCCTCTCGCATAACGAGCGCGCCGGCACGCTGCGTGGCCTGCACTATCAGATGGGCCGACCGGAGGCCAAGCTGGTGCGGTGCGTTGCCGGCCGCGCGTTCGACGTGATCGTCGATCTGCGCCGGTCGCTGCCGACCTACGGACAATGGTGCTCGGTCGAGCTCGCCGCCGGCCGTGGCAATGCCGTATTCATCCCCGCCGGATGCGCGCACGGCTTCCAGACGCTCACTGAGGGCACCGAGCTGATGTATTGCATCGATGTGCCCTATGACGCGCAAGGCGCGGCCGGCATTCGCTGGGACGATCCATCGCTCGCGATCGACTGGCCGCTTGCCGACCCTATTCTGTCCGCGCGCGACCGCGCGCTGCCGTGTCTCGCATGAGGCGGGTGTTGGTCACGGGCGCGTCCGGATTCGTCGGTCGTGCGCTGTTGCCTGTGCTGACTGGTCGCGGCTTCGAGGTGCACGGCGTCGCGCGCGCGACTCAATCGGCGGTGGCCGGTGTGACATGGCATGCGGCCGATCTCCTCACCGAAGCCGGCCGCGCACATGCGCTGTCGGCATCGCGGCCGACGCATCTCGTTCATCTCGCATGGGAGGTGCGGCCGGGCCGCTATCGCGAGGATCCCGTCAACCGGTTGTGGGCCGAGGCGAGCATTGACCTGTTGTCACGTGCGCGAGCCCGCGGCACCCAGCGCATCCTCGGCATCGGAAGCTGCCTCGAATACGGACCGCAGAGCGGCCCGTGCGAGGAGCAGGTGAGTCAATGCCGTCCCACGACACTGTACGGACAAGCCAAGCTCGCGACGGCCGAAGCCTATATCGCGGCAGGCGCCGCCTGGGGCCGCGTGTTTGTCCCGTTCGGGCCGCACGAGCCCGAGGCGCGCCTGATCCCCTCGCTGATCCGGAGCCTTCGCGCGGGACAGCATTTCGATTGCTCGCATGGCGGGCAGCTTCGCGATTTCGTCTATGTCGATGACCTCGCGCAGATGATCGCCGCCGTGCTCGACAGCGAGCTCTCCGGCGTCGTCAATCTCGCCAGTGGCGAGACGCGCAGCCTGCGCAGCGTGATCGAGCATGTCGCAGGTCTCCTCGAAGCACGCCATCTGGCCAGGTTCGGCGCCGTCGATGCAACGGGCATCGACGCCGAGCCGATCATTGCCGCCGACGTCCGCCGCCTCCGCGGCGTGACTGCAGGCGTGCCGGTCGTCGGATTCCAGGAGGGCGCCGCGCGCGATGTTGCGTGGTGGATCGACCGTCAGCCGGGGAGGGGATGACGTGCGGTCTCCTCGCAACAGGCCGGCGGCAAGCGGCACCTGTGGCAATTACGGAGTTGTCTGGCTGCCCGCCTGTGCTAGCAACGGGCCGACCGAAATCTCCCTCACGTCGGCCGGGGCAAGCGATGATCACGTTCAACCGCATCTTCACGACGGAGCGTCTGCTCCAGATCATCGTGATTCTGGCGGCGACGGTTGCCATGAAGCTGATGAGCTGAGCGCGGGCGGATCATCGTCCGCCGAACTCGGGCACGTCGGGCAGATAGTTCGACCCTTCCGAGCCCAGAAAATCGAACATCGCCTGCGCCGGCGGCAGCAGCACCTTGTCGCTGCGGCGGATCACGTACCATTGCCGCACGATCGGCAGGCCCGCGACGTCGAGCACGATGAGTCGGCCCTCGGTGAGCTCATGCGCCACGGTGTGGGCCGAGATGAAGGCGATGCCGAGCCCGGCGATCACGGCCTGCTTGATGGTCTCGTTGCTGCTCATCTCCATGCCGATGATCGGCTCGAGATCGGACTTCTGGAACATGCCCTCCATCAGCGTCCGCGTGCCCGAGCCGGGCTCGCGGGTGAGGAAGGTCTCGTGGACGAGGTCGGTCAGGTTGAGGCCGGAATCGTTCTCCAGCCAGTGCCCCTTGCGCGCGACGATGATGTGCGGATTGCGCCCGAGCTGGCGGACGTCGACCGTGACGTCGGCCGGTGGCCGACCCATCACCGCGAAATCGAGGTCGTAGCCGTGCATGGCCTCGCGGATCTCCTCGCGGTTGCCGATGGTGAGCTTGATCTCGATCTTGGGGTACCGCTTGGAGAACGCCGCGATCGCATGCGGCACGAAATATTTCGCGGTCGAGACCGCGCCGAGATGCACGGTGCCGCCGGTCCGCCCGGCGAGCAGGTCGAGCGCGCCCTGGCAGTCCATGATGGCGGCCTCGACCCGCTCGGCCAGCGTCAAGACCTCCTTGCCCGCCTCCGTCAGCAGCATGCCGTCGCCGGTCCGCTGCACCAGCGGCAGGCCGGCGAGATCCTGAAGCTGCCGGAGTTGCTGGGTCACGGCCGGCTGGGTCAGCCCGAGATGCCCGGACGCCGCCGTCACGCTGCCTTTGGCCGAGAGCGCCGCAAGCGAGCGCAGCTGCCGGATCGTCAGATGCCGGAGCTGGGCCGCCGCATGGCTGGGGCCATTATAAGAAAATTCTTTGACGCTCATTATAAATAGAAATTTTCCTTATTAAGCCGCCCCTGTCAATCTCCTGATGCCGGGACTGACCGTACCGACCTCCAGAGGGGAGGGAACTGGATACGGCGCCGGCAAAGGGGATGCGCAGATGACCGGGCAATTGAGGCTGGACGACCACCTTCAACGGTATTCGGAGACCGCACCTCATGCGCTCGCCGTGGCGGCCGCGGTCGATGCCATCGCGGCAGCGGCCATCGAGATCGCCGACCTGATCGCCACCGGAGATCTCGCGGACGCCTCCGGCCTGACCACCGGCCGCAACAGCGACGGCGACGTCCAGCGCGATCTCGACGTGCAGGCGGACGCGATCCTGCGCCGCTGCCTCAGCAAGCTGCCGGTCGCCGCGCTCGCCTCGGAAGAAATGCGCGAGGCCCAGATCGGCGATCGTGAGGCGAAGATCTGCATCGCGATCGATCCGCTCGACGGCTCCTCCAACATTGACATCAACATGACGGTCGGCACGATCTTCTCGATCCTGCCCGCCCCCGACGATCTCTCGCTTGCCTTCCATCAGCGCGGCTCGGCGCAGCTCGCGGCGGGCTTCGTCACCTACGGGCCGCAGACCTCCCTGGTGCTGACGCTCGGCGAAGGCGTCGACATCTTCACGCTCGATCGCAAGGCGGGTTGCTTCCGCCTCGCGCGCAGCGGCGCGCAGATCGCCGAGGCCTGCGAGGAGTTCGCGATCAACGCGTCGAATCGCCGGCACTGGGATTCGCCGGTGCGTGCCTTCGTCGACGAGTGCCTCGCCGGCGTCGACGGGCCAGCCAACCACAATTTCAACATGCGCTGGGTCGGCTCGCTGGTCGCCGAGGCCTATCGCATCCTCACCCGTGGCGGCATCTTCCTCTATCCCTCGGACGCGCGTGCCGGCTATGGCGACGGCCGCCTGCGTCTGACTTACGAAGCGCATCCGATGGCCATGATCATCGAGCAGGCCGGCGGCTCCGCCACGACGGGGCGCGAGCGCATCCTCGATCTCTCGGCGCAGAGCCTGCACCAGCGCGTGCCGCTGATCATGGGCTCGAGCAACGAGGTGCGCCGCGTCGAGGAACTGCATTGCGATCCGCTGCTGGTTGCCAGCGTCTCAGCGCCGCTGTTCGCGCGGCGCGGATTCTTCCGGCTGTGAGGAGGGCGTCCGATGTCCAGGAAGCATCCCATCATCTCCATCACCGGCTCCTCCGGCGCCGGCACCACCTCGGTCAAGAAGACCTTCGAGCAGATATTTTTCCGCGAGAAGGTCAACGCGGCCTACATCGAGGGTGACGCCTTCCATCGCTACGACCGCGCCGAGATGCGCGGGCAGATGGCGAAGGAGGCCGATCGCGGCAACAAGCATTTCAGTCATTTCAGCCCCGAGACCAACCTGTTCGAGGAGCTGGAGCGTGCGTTTCGCGACTATGGCGAGACCGGCACCGCGACGACGCGGCATTACGTGCATGACGCCGAGGAGTCCGCGCTGCATGGCGCGGCGCCCGGCACCTTCACCGACTGGAAGCGGCTGCCGGAGAATTCGGACCTGTTGTTCTACGAGGGCCTGCATGGCGCCGTCGTCACCGACAAGGTCAATGTCGCGCGCTATGCCGACCTCAAGATCGGCGTCGTGCCGGTCATCAATCTCGAATGGATCCAGAAGCTGCACCGCGACCGCAGTGCGCGGGGTTATTCGACCGAGGCCGTCACCGACACCATCCTGCGGCGGATGCCCGACTACATCCACTACATCTGCCCGCAATTCACCGAGACCGACATCAACTTCCAGCGCGTGCCGACGGTGGACACCTCCAATCCGTTCATCGCGCGCTGGATCCCGACGCCGGACGAGTCGATGGTGGTGATTCGCTTCAAGAACCCGCGCGGCATCGACTTCCCCTATCTGCTCTCGATGTTGCCGCAGAGCTGGATGTCCCGCGCGAACTCGATCGTGTGCCCCGGCGCAAAGCTCGATCTCGCGATGCAGCTGATCCTGACGCCGCTGATCATGCAGCTGATCGAGCGCAAGCGCAGCTTGAAGTGAACGAGGAGAGAATCCAATGAACATCTCGGTTCATGCCGAAGCCGACCTCACGGCGGTCACGCACAACGATCTCGCCAATGCCGTCCGCTTCCTCGCGGTCGACGCCATCGAGACCTCGCAGTCGGGTCATCCCGGCCTGCCCATGGGCATGGCGGATGTCGCAACCGTGCTGTTCTCGCGGTTCCTGAAGTTCGACTCGGCGCACCCCAACTGGCCGGACCGCGACCGCTTCGTGCTGTCGGCGGGCCATGGCTCGATGCTGCTCTATGCGTTGCTGCATCTGACCGGCGGCGACGTCAGCCTCGACGACATCAAGGCATTCCGGCAATGGGGCTCGAAGACGCCGGGCCATCCGGAATATGGTCACACGCCGGGCGTCGAGATGACGACGGGGCCACTGGGGCAGGGGATCGCGACCGCGGTCGGCATGGCGCTCGCCGAGCGGATGGCCAACGCGCGACATGGCGACGGCCTCGTTGATCATTTCACCTATGTGATCGCGGGTGACGGCTGCCTGATGGAGGGCCTCAGCCAGGAAGCGCTCTCGCTCGCCGGGCATCTCGGGCTTGGCCGCCTGATCGTGCTGTTCGACGACAACGGGATCTCGATCGATGGGCCCACCTCGCTGGCGACGTCCGACGACCAGCTGGCGCGTTTCGCCGCCTCCGGCTGGTCGGTGCGCAGCATCGATGGCCACGATCCCGAAGCGATTGCGCAGGCGATCGCAGAGGAGCGGGAGACCGCCAAACCGTCGCTGATCGCCTGCCGCACCGTCATCGGCTACGGCGCGCCTGATCGGCAGGGCACGGAGAAAGCCCATGGAGCGCCGCTCGGGACCGAGCAGACCGCGGCCGCGCGCCGGACGCTGGGTTGGGATTATCAGCCCTTCGTGGTGCCTGTCACGGTCCAGAAAGCGTGGCGGATGATCGGGCAACGCGGCCAGGTCGATCGGCTCGCCTGGCTCGATCGCTATGAATGCGCGACGGCCGAGCAGCGCGACATGTTCGTCGAAGGCAAGGCGGTTGCCCTGCCGGCCGCCTACGCGCTGGCCGCGGCGAAGTTGCGCGAACGCTTTGCGTCCGAGCGTCCGAAGCTCGCGACGCGGCAGGCCTCGCAACAGGTGCTCGACGGCATCGCCGGGACGATTGCCGGCCTGGTCGGCGGCTCCGCTGACCTGACGCATTCGAACCTCACGCACGCCAAGCTGCAAGTCCCCGTCAAGCGCGGGACGTTCGCCGGCGACTACATCCACTACGGCATTCGCGAGCACGGCATGGCCGCCGCGATGAACGGCCTCGCTCTGCATGGCGGCTTCATCCCGTACGGTGGCACGTTCCTCGCGTTCTCCGATTATAGCCGGCCCGCGATCCGCCTTGCGGCCCTGATGCGGCTGCGCGTCATCCATGTGATGACCCACGATTCCATCGGCCTCGGCGAGGACGGCCCGACGCACCAGCCTGTCGAGCATCTTGCCGCGCTGCGGGTGATCCCGAACCTGCTGGTGTTCCGTCCCGCCGACGCGGTGGAGACGCTGGAAGCCTGGGATTGCGCACTCAATTCCGAAGACCGCCCCTCCGTGCTGTGCCTGTCGCGGCAGGCGTTGCCGACCTTCCGTAGCGATGCGCGCGGCAGAAACCGCGTCGCACACGGCGCCTATCTCGTCGTCTCGCCGGACGGCGGACGCGACGTGACGCTGATCGCAACCGGTTCGGAAGTGTCGATTGCACTGGAAGCCGCCCGCCTGCTTGCGACCGAGCACATTCGTGCGGCCGTGGTGTCCGCGCCTTGCTTCGCCCTGTTTGAGGAGCAGCCGAACGACTACCGCGCCACCGTGCTCGGTACCGCGCCGCGTGTCGGAATCGAGGCTGCCGTGCAGGGCGATTGGGCGCGCTGGCTCGGCGCTGAGGGCGAATTCGTCGGCATGCGCGGCTTCGGCGCCTCGGCGCCGGCGCCGGTGCTGTACCGCGAATTCGGCATCACACCGCAAAGCATTGCGGAAGCCGCCCGCCGGGCGGTCGCTCGCAAGCGACAATAAGGAGGACTTCTCGTGGCCCGTATCACACTTCGCCAACTGCTCGACCACGCGGCCAGCCATGGCTATGCGGTGCCGGCGTTCAACATCAACAATATGGAGCAGGGCATCGCGATCATGCAGGCGGCGGCCGAGGTCGACGCGCCCGTGATCATCCAGGCCTCGCGCGGCGCGCGCAGCTACGCCGGCGATCTCATGCTCTCGCATATGATCGACGCGCTGGAGCGGACCTATCCGGACATCCCGCTTTGCATGCACCAGGACCACGGCAATGACGAAGCGACCTGCGCCTCCGCCATCGCCCATGGCTTCACCTCCGTCATGATGGACGGCTCGCTCAAGGCCGACGCCAAGACGGCGGCCGATTACGATTACAACGTCGCGATCACCCGCCGCGTCGTCGATCTCGCCCACTGGGTCGGCGCCTCCGTCGAAGGCGAGCTCGGCGTGCTCGGCTCGCTCGAGCACGGCGGTGGCGAGCAGGAGGATGGCCACGGCGTCGAGGGTACGGTCAGCCACGACCAGCTCCTGACCGATCCCGACCAGGCGGTCGACTTCGTTCGTGCCACCAAGGTCGATGCGCTCGCCATCGCGATGGGCACCTCGCACGGCGCCTACAAGTTCAGCCGCAAGCCGGATGGCGACATCCTGGCGATGCGCGTGGTCGAGGAGATCCATCGCCGCTTGCCTAACACGCATCTGGTGATGCACGGCTCCTCGTCGGTGCCGCAGCCGCTGCAGGACATGTTCAACCAGTTCGGCGGCGAGATGCCGCAGACCTGGGGCGTGCCGGTCGAGGAGATCGTCCGCGGCATCAAGAGCGGCGTGCGCAAGGTCAATATCGACACCGACTGCCGCCTCGCGATGACGGCCGTGTTCCGCAAGGTCGCCGCGCAAACGCGTTCCGAGTTCGACCCGCGCAAATTCCTCAAACCGGCGATGGACGCGATGCGCGAGCTCTGTCGCGACCGTTTCGAGCAGTTCGGGACCGCGGGCCATGCCAGCAAGATCAAGGTCATTCCCTTGAGCGAGATGGCGCGGCGCTATCGCGCCGGCGAGCTCGATCCGCGCGTCGATGCCCGCGAGCCCGTTGCGGCCTAGTCAATCGGAAACAACAGAGAAAACAGCAGGAGAGAGACATGAACGCACATACCGGCACGGTCCGCGGCAAAGAGCGCTATCGCTCGGGCGTCATGGAATACAAGCGCATGGGCTATTGGGAGCCCGACTACACGCCAAAGGACACCGACGTCATCGCGCTGTTTCGCGTCACGCCCCAGGAAGGCGTTGACCCGATCGAAGCGTCCGCGGCCGTCGCCGGTGAATCCTCGACCGCGACCTGGACCGTGGTGTGGACCGATCGCCTGACCGCGGCGGAGAAATATCGCGCGAAATGCTACCGCGTCGATCCGGTGCCGGGCACGCCGGGCTCGTATTTCGCCTACATCGCCTATGACCTCGACCTGTTTGAGCCGGGTTCGATCGCGAACCTCTCGGCCTCGATCATCGGCAACGTGTTCGGCTTCAAGCCGCTCAAGGCGCTGCGGCTGGAAGACATGCGTTTCCCCGTCGCCTATGTGAAGACCTTCCAGGGACCGGCGACCGGCATCGTGGTCGAGCGCGAGCGGCTCCCC
>NZ_AJQF01000502.1:0-18665 GCF_000261705.1 Bradyrhizobium genomosp. III
GGCGCGACCGTGAAGCCGAAGCTCGGGCTTTCAGGCCGCAACTACGGCCGCGTGGTCTACGAGGCGCTGAAGGGCGGCCTCGACTTCACCAAGGACGACGAGAACATCAACTCGCAGCCCTTCATGCACTGGCGCGACCGTTTCCTCTACTGCATGGAGGCCGTGAACCGCGCGCAGGCGGCCTCCGGCGAAGTGAAGGGCACCTACCTGAACATCACCGCCGGCACGATGGAGGACATGTACGAGCGCGCCGAGTTCGCCAAGGAGCTCGGGTCGTGCATCGTCATGATCGACCTCGTGATCGGCTACACCGCGATCCAGTCGATGGCCAAATGGGCGCGGCGCAACGACATGATCCTGCATCTGCACCGCGCCGGTCACTCGACCTATACGCGGCAGAAGAGCCATGGCGTGTCGTTCCGCGTCATCGCCAAATGGATGCGGCTCGCGGGTGTCGATCACATCCATGCCGGCACGGTGGTCGGCAAGCTGGAAGGCGACCCCAACACCACGCGCGGCTATTACGACGTCTGCCGCGAGGACTTCAACCCGACCAAGCTCGAGCATGGCCTGTTCTTCGACCAGAACTGGGCGAGCCTGAACAAGATGATGCCGGTCGCCTCCGGCGGCATCCATGCCGGCCAGATGCATCAGCTGCTCGACCTGCTCGGCGAAGACGTCGTGTTGCAGTTCGGCGGCGGCACCATCGGCCATCCCATGGGCATTGCGGCCGGTGCGATCGCCAACCGCGTGGCGCTGGAAGCGATGATCCTCGCCCGTAACGAGGGGCGCGACTACGTCCACGAAGGTCCGGAGATCCTGGCCAGGGCGGCCGAGACCTGCACGCCGCTGAAGGCTGCGCTCGAGGTCTGGAAGGACGTGACGTTCAACTATCAATCCACCGACACGCCGGACTTCGTGCCGACCGCGCTCGAAACCGTTTGAGGAGACGCAGCATGAAACTCACTCAGGGTTGCTTTTCGTTCCTGCCGGATCTCACCGACGACCAGATCTATAAGCAGGTGCAATATTGCCTCGGCAACGGCTGGGCGGTGAATATCGAATTCACCGACGATCCTCATCCCCGCAACACCTATTGGGAGATGTGGGGCCTGCCGATGTTCGACCTCCAGGACGCCGCCGGCGTGATGATGGAGCTCGCGGAGTGCCGCAGGGTGTATGGCAACAAGTACATCCGCATCAGCGGCTTCGATTCAAGCCATGGCTGGGAATCGGTGCGGATCTCCTTCCTCGTCAATAGGCCTCCGCATGAGGCGGAGTTCGAGCTGGTGCGGCAGGAAGTCGGCGGCCGCGCGATCCGTTACACCACCGTGCGCCGGCCGGCCGCGCACGCGCCAACGTAAGCCATCCGCTTCCGCGCGGAGCTCTCCCTGCTCCGCATCCTTGGCGGACCACTGCTTCGCCGCTCCCCCGCGGCGAAGCTCCTTTTCTTCGAGGTAACGATGCTGGATGTTCCCCACGCAACGACGACTGAGCCCGGCGAGACCCAATTCGATCTCCGCAAGGAAGCCGAAGCGGCCGGGATCACCGACACGCTGCAGCAGCTCGAGCAGGAGCTGATCGGATTGAAGCCGGTGAAGAACCGCGTGCGCCAGATCGCCTCTCTGCTGCTGATCGAACGCATCCGGCAGCGCGCGGGCCTGGCATCGGCTCCGCCGACGCTGCACATGTCGTTCACCGGCAATCCCGGCACCGGCAAGACGACCGTCGCGCTGCGCATGGCCAAGATCCTGCACGGGCTCGGCTTCGTGCGGCGGGGGCAGGTGATCTCGGTGACGCGCGACGATCTCGTCGGGCAATATATCGGCCACACTGCGCCGAAGACCAAGGAGATCCTGAAGAAGGCGATGGGCGGCGTGCTGTTCATCGACGAAGCCTATTATCTGCATCGCCCCGACAACGAACGCGACTACGGTCAGGAGGCCATCGAGATCCTGCTCCAGGTGATGGAGAACCAGCGCGAAGACCTCGTCGTGATCCTCGCCGGCTATGGCGAGCGCATGACGAGCTTTTTCGCGTCCAACCCCGGCTTCCGCTCGCGCATCGCCCATCACATCGAATTCCCTGATTATGCCGAAGCCGAGCTGCTCGTCATTGCCGAGCTGATGCTGAAGGAGCGGGGCTATCGCTTCTCGGCTGCGGCCCGCGAGGCGTTCGAGAAATACATCGCGCTGCGCCGGACCCAGCCGTTCTTCTCCAATGGGCGTTCGATCCGCAACGCCGTCGACCGCATCCGCTTGCGCCAGGCCGATCGCCTGGTGTCCGACCTCGACCGTATGCTCGATGTCGACGATCTCGAAACCATCGATCCCATGGACGTCCTGGCGAGCCGTGTCTTCAGCGGCGGCGCCGATGCCCGGAGTGGAAAGCCATGACCAGAGAGATCATCATCGCTCCCTCGATCCTGGCCGCGGATTTCGCGCGCCTCGGCGACGAGATCGCCGCAATCGACACGGCCGGCGCCGACTGGATCCATTGCGACGTCATGGACGGACACTTCGTGCCGAACATCAGCTTCGGTGCCGATGTCATCAAGGCGATCCGCCCGACGACGAAGAAGATATTCGACGTGCATCTCATGATCGCGCCTGTCGATCCTTATCTCGAAGCGTTCGCGAAGGCCGGGGCTGACGTCATCACGATTCATGCCGAAGCCGGCGCCCATCTCGACCGCTCGCTGCAGGCGATCCGTGCGCTCGGCAAGAAGGCCGGTGTCAGCCTGTGTCCCGCGACTCCCGAGAGCGCGATCGCCTATGTGCTCGACCGCATCGATCTCGTGCTGGTGATGACGGTCAATCCGGGATTCGGCGGCCAGTCCTTCCTCGAATCGCAGCTCGAGAAGATCGAACGGATCAAAGCCATGATCGGCGACCGGCCGATCCGGCTCGAGGTCGACGGCGGTGTCACGCGCGACAATGCCGCTGCCGTGGCGGCAGCGGGCGCCGATACGCTGGTGGCGGGCTCCGCGGTGTTTCGCGGCAAGAACGTTGCCGAATATGCCGCGAATATCCAGGCCATCCGCGTCGCCGCCGAGACGGGCCGGGTTCCAAAGCGGCAAGATAATGCCGTGCAGCCGATGCGCCTCGGCGAAGGCGCGCGCACCCGGTAGATTACGGGCGGCCTCACCAGGTGATTGCGCCGACGTGCCGATCGCTTGGAGGGAACCGAAGTTTTCCCGCAGTCCTACGGAGAATCCGACGCGAGTCGGCATTAGCTTTCATGCCGGGGTAACCAACGGTGTCGAAGTAGACGCGTGATTAACGGCGACGCAATGCGCCGCTCCACAATCTGTGGTTCAAGGACTGCAGAGAGCGTGGGATGCACATTCAATATCGTCACTGGAATGCTGCCCATGGCTGGCGCGGAGCGGATGCCCTGCGCGAGCCGCCCCAGCTCGTGCTCTATTTCGGCAGCCGCGAGCAACTGGTGGACGGCAAACGTTATCGCGAGCTGCGTGGTCTCTATCCCGAGAGTCATATCGTCGGCTGCAGCACCGGCGGCCAGATCCACGGCGACGACATCTGCGATGACGAAGTCATCGCGGTCGCCTTGCGCTTCGCCCATACGCAAGTGCGGTTGGTGCAGGAGGTCGTCGAGACCCGCGATGCGTCGCGGGCCTGCGGTGCGCGCCTTGCCCGCCAGGCGCTGGCGGCAGATCTGGCGGGTCTGTTTGTCCTGTCCGACGGATTGGCGGTGAACGGCGGCGAACTGCTTGCCGGAATCACCGAGGTTCTGGGGCCGGATTTGCCGGTCACCGGCGGGCTCGCCGGCGACGGCACCCGATTTGAACAGACGATCGTCGGAGCCGACGCCGAGCCGTCGCCGAACCGCGTTGCCGCAATCGCATTCTACGGCGCCTCGTTCCGCTTCGCGCATGGCTGTGCCGGCGGCTGGGACCTGTTCGGCCCGCGTCGCAAGGTGACGAAGTCGGAAGGATCCGTGGTCGTGGAACTCGACGGCGAGCCGCCGCTCGACCTCTACACCCGCTATCTCGGGGAGGAAGAAGCCGAGGCGATGCCGGGTTCGGGTCTGGCATTCCCCTTGCGCATTCACGACGAGGCCGAGCCGGACCGGCAGATCGTGCGCTCGGTGTTCGCGGTGGATCGCAATGCCCGCACCCTGACATTCGCCGCCGACATTCCAGAAGGATGCACCGCGCAATTGATGCGCGCCAATTTCGACAGTCTTGCCGCCGGCGCCGGCGAGGCCGGCCGGCAGGCGCGCAGTGCACTTGCGGAGGGCGTTGACGGCGACAAGCTTGCCATCCTGGTGAGCTGTACCGGCCGCCGCAGGGTGATGGGGCAGCGCACGCAGGACGAGCTGGATGCCGTTGCCGCCGAGCTCGGCGAGGACGTCGTCCGGATCGGGTTCTACTCCTATGGCGAGATCGCTCCGCCGGCCGCGTCCGGCCGCTGCGAGCTGCACAACCAGACCATGACCGTCACCGTCATCGCGGAGGCGGCAGCTTGACCATGCACCGGCTGCTCGCAAGACAGATCCGCCAGTCGACGGACGAGTCCGGACAGGTCGACCTGACCAAGCTCTGCGAGCTCGTCGGTGCGGCCTACGAGGAGGGCGATCGCGATCGCCGCCGCACCGACCGTGCGATGAAGCTGATGATCGAGGAACTCGAACAGACGCACAAGCGCGCCGAACAGGATCTGCTGCGGGCGCGCGAATTCCTCGACAGCATCATCGAGAACATCCCGATCGCGGTGTTTGCCAAGGATGCGAAGGATTCCCGCTACGTCCTGCTCAATCGCGCCGGCGAAGAGTATTACGGAATGCCGCGCGAGGCGATGCTGGGCAAGACCCCACAGCAGATCTTTCCGGACCATATCGCCCGCGTCGTCAACGAGCAGGATCGCCGCGTCGTCGACAGCGGCGCGCCGATGTTCCTGGAGGGGCATCTGCTCGAGGTCGGCGTGAAGGGCCGCGATCGTCTCGTCAATTCGCGCAAGCTGCTGGTCAGGGACGGCAGCGGCGCGCCGCAATACCTGGTCGGCGTGATCGAGGACGTCACCGAGAGGATCACCAACGAGGCGCGGATCAGCCATCTTGCGCATCATGATGCGTTGACCGACCTGCCGAACCGCAGCGCCTTCAACGCCGTCCTCGGCGAACGGCTGGAGCGGGCGCAGGAGGCGGCGACCAGTTTTGCCGTGCTCAGCCTCGATCTCGACCGCTTCAAGGAAGTCAACGACGTGTTCGGCCACCCCGTCGGCGATCTGCTGATGCGGGCGGCGGCGGACCGGCTTGCCGAGGAAGCCGACGGCGCCTTCGTCGCCCGTATCGGCGGCGACGAATTCATGATCCTGATGCCCGACGACATCAGCCGCGATGACGTTCTGGCGCTCGCCGAACGCCTGGTCGAGACCATCGGCCAGGAGCTGGAGGTCGACGACTATTTCTCCCATGTCGGCCTCAGCGTCGGCATCGCGTTTTATCCGGACGACGGCGTGAATGCCGCCACGCTGCTCGCCAACGCCGACTCGGCGCTCTACCGTGCCAAGCGCGAGGGCAGGGGCCGGGTGCGCTTCTTCGAATCCGAGATGGACCAGGAGCTGCGCGACCGCAGGCTGTTGCAGCACGACCTGCGACTGGCGCTGGAGCAGAACCAGTTCCTGGTCTACTTCCAGCCGCAGGCGCGGGTGGATGGCGAGGTCATCGGCTTCGAGGCACTGCTGCGCTGGAACCATCCGACCCGCGGCTTCGTGCCGCCGGACCAGTTCATTCCGCTCGCCGAGGAGAACGGGCTGATCGTCCAGATCGGCGAATGGGTCTTGCGCGAAGCGTGCCGCGAGGCGGCTTCCTGGCCGCGGCCGCTGCAGGTGGCCGTCAACCTGTCGCCGATCCAGTTCCAGGCCGGCGATCTCGAACGTTCGATCCACCAGATCCTGCTGGAGACGGGGCTGACGCCGACGCGGCTTGAGGTCGAGATCACCGAGGGCGTGCTGATCGGCGATTTCACCCGCGCGCTCAATCTGCTGCGGCGGCTGAAGGCGCTCGGCATCCGCATCGCGATGGACGATTTCGGCACCGGCTATTCCTCGCTGTCCTATCTCCAGTCGTTCCCGTTCGACAAGATCAAGATCGATCGCAGCTTCATCTCCAATCTCGAGGCGACGCCGCAATCGGCCGAGATCGTCCGCGCGGTCCTGAGTCTCGCGCACGCCCTGCGTATCCCGGTCATTGCCGAGGGGGTGGAGACGGAAGCGCAGCGTGCCTTCCTGGCGCGGGAGGCCTGCGAGGAGATGCAGGGCTATCTGGTCGGTCGGCCCGCCCTGATCGAGCGCTATCTTGACCTGGTCGGCGTGACCGTGGAGCGCCGGCTCTACGCCTAGCCTTCGGGTCCAAGGCGCGGTTCATTTGGAACTTTGGCCCGGACATATATTTCCTAGCAGCGAGCCGAGGCTAGGCGCAGCAAATCTTTTGCACAACCGCCATCGGCCTGACGCAAATCGGGGCAATAAGCCCAGTGAATGCGAGGGAGGGTCTCATGGAGAACGTACGTCGCTACCGGGCGCTGGCGTCCCTCTGTCGTCAGCAGGCGGCCTACCGGCCGCTTCAGAACTGGGAACTCCTCGGCCAGGCCGAACATTTCGAATATCTCGCCGAGGTCGAGCTCAAGGCGCATTTCGACGCGTGCAATGTGCAGCACGACGAGGGCGACGCCGTACCCGCGACGTGGGAGACCCCGGTCGCGGCGTGATGGCGCCGGGCCGGCCCGGCTCAATGCGACATCAGCGTCGGGACCGTCATGGCCTGCAGCATGGCGCGGGTGACGCCGCCGAGAACGCGCTCCTGCAACCGCGAATGGCCGTAGCCGCCCATCACCAGGAGATCGAGGCCCTCGTCGGCCGCCAGCGACAGGATGGTCGGCTGGATGTCGGCGCGCGTCGCCGACAGGCCGACCGTGCGGGTCGACAGTCCGCGCCGGCCGAGATGTCTTGCCAGACCGTTCGCTGAAGCTTCGTCGGAGACCGCATCGGCCTCGTTGATGGTGATGATCACGATCTCATCGGCGCGCGCCAGGAACGGTGCGGCATCGTGCACGGCGCGGGCCGCGAGGCGGCTGCCGTCCCAGCAGATGCCGATCCGGTTCGCCTTGAAAGCTCCATGGAAGGTGTAGGGCAGGAACAGCACCGGGCCGCCGGCCTGGAACAGGATCTCGCGCGGCACGTCGTTGTCGAACGAGCCCTGCGCCGGATCTGGCTGAAGCACGACGCTGAGGTCGTGCAACCGTGCCATCTCGCCGAGCGAGCCGGCCGCGTCTACCGGGATCGCGCCGAGCGCGCGGCAGCCGTAGGAGATGCCGGCGTTCGCCGCTTCGATGCCAAACACCGCGAGCGCGGCCTCGGCCCGCTCCACCGCGCGCTCGCGTTCCAGTTCGAACACGGCCGCCACCGCAGCGCCGCCCTCCATCACGTAAGCCGCACTGGTCGCGACATAGCCGATCGCGACTGCGTCGAGATGGGCGTTGAACCGCGCCGCGAGCGAAATCGAGCCTTCGATCGCGCAGCGCATGGGGCGTTCGGTGGGGATGTGGACGAGAATGTCTTTGTACATGGCGCGCCTCCGATGAACATCATCCAATGGTCGCATTTTTTCACTGTCCGAAGGACCCGCGTTGAGCTGCATCAAATGCGCAGGGGACGACTTTCCCGGGGGCCCGCGCATTCTTTGCGAAGATTTAATCGGATGGACGGGACGTCGTAAGGTGACGATGGCCATGTTGGAGGCAAGGCGACACCTTATCCAACATGGACATTTCGACATGAACGATCGCGTCAATTCCGACACCACGTCCCGCAAGATCCTGAGGCCGCGCCGGCTTGCGCTGCTCGGCACCGTGGCCGCGCTCGGCGTGGCCGTGCTGGCGGCTGCTCCCGGCTCTTCGCCGTTCGGTCCGAGCTCCTTCATTACCCCGGCCCAGGCCGCCGAATCCGCCGCGACGCCGCCGGGCTTTGGTGACCTCGTCAGTAAGGTCAAACCCGCCGTCATCTCGGTGCGGGTCAAGATCGACCAGGACAACGACAAGAGCGCGATGCTGCAGCAGAACCGGATGGATCAGGACGAGGACACCCCGTTCGACCAGTTCTCGCGGCAGTTCGGCTTCCGTGGCCCGGGCGGCATGAACGGCATGCCGCGCCAGCGCCATCAGATGATCACGGGCGAAGGCTCCGGCTTCTTCATCTCCGCCGACGGCTATGCCGTGACCAACAACCACGTCGTCGACCACGCCGAGTCGGTGCAGGTGACCATGGATGACGGCACGAGCTACACCGCCAAGGTCGTCGGCACCGATCCGAAGACCGATCTCGCGCTGATCAAGGTCGACGGCAAGAAGGACTTCCCGTTCGTCAAATTCTCCGACCAGAAGCCGCGCATCGGCGACTGGGTGGTCGCGGTCGGCAACCCCTTCGGCCTCGGCGGCACCGTGACTGCCGGCATCGTCTCGGCCAGTGGCCGCGACATCGGCAACGGCCCCTATGACGACTTCATCCAGATCGATGCGCCCATCAACAAGGGCAATTCCGGCGGCCCGGCCTTCGACATGAGCGGCAACGTGATCGGCGTGAACACTGCGATCTTCTCGCCCTCCGGCGGCTCGGTCGGCATCGGCTTCGACATTCCGGCCTCGACCGCAAAGCTCGTCGTCGCGCAGCTGAAGGACAAGGGCGCGGTGACCCGTGGCTGGCTCGGCGTGCAAGTGCAGCCGGTCACCGCCGAGATTGCCGACAGCCTCGGACTGAAGGAGGCGCGCGGTGCGATCGTCGACAGTCCGCAGGATGGCAGCCCGGCGGCCAAGGCCGGCATCGAGGCGGGCGATGTCATCACCGCCGTCAACGGCACCGCGATCAAGGACTCCCGCGACCTCGCCCGCACGATCGCGACTCTTGCGCCTGGCAGCTCAGTGAAGCTCGACGTCTTCCACAAAGGCGACAGCAAAACGGTGACGCTCGCGCTCGGCGAACTGCCGAACGAACGGCAGGCCAAGGCCGATGTTGGCAAGGACCAGCCGGGCTCCGGCACGCCGCGCCTCGGTCTTGCTTTGGCTCCGGCCGGTGACGTCCAGGGCGCTGGCCAGAAGGGCGTTGTCGTCACCGAAGTCGATCCGCAAGGGCCGGCGGCGCAGCGGGGCATCCAGACCGGCGACGTCATCCTCAACGTCGGCGGCAAGGCCGTCGCCAATGTCGGCGACGTCCGCTCGGAGTTGGCGCAGGCCAAATCGTCCCGCAAGCGCAGCGTGCTGTTGCAGGTCAGAAGCGCGCAGGCGACCCGCTTCGTCGCGGTACCACTCGCCTGAGGCGAACGCCGATCGGCATGGATCAAGAAAGGCGGCCCTCGAGGCCGCCTTTTTCGTTCGCCTTCAGGACTCCCGGGAGGCGATCGATAACATTCTCGTTAACGGCAGCGACGATGACGCGGTTCGTCCGAAAAAGCCGTGTTCGCTCATCAAAGTTCCGACTCGTGCAGGTCGCCGGCGGCAACGATGCCACCGGGACCAGTTGCAAGCGTGGAACTTCGAACTTGCCGCCGGTTTCCGGAACTGGCCGCTGGTTCGCATTTGATCGGTGCCGACATGGATCGATTGAAGCTCTCGCTGAGGAGGGCGCTACTCGTGGCGCCATTCGTGCTCTGGGGCGGAAACGCTCTCGGGCGGGACGACGGCCGCTACGCGGACTCACCCCTGAAGCCATGGTTCGACAGCCTGCGCAGCCACCTTGGTCCGTGCTGTTCGGATGCGGATGGTTTTGCCGTCGCCGATCCCGACTGGGAGTCGCATAACGGGCATTATCGCGTGCGTCTCGACGGCGAGTGGATCGAGGTACCGGACGAAGCCGTCATCACCGAGCCGAACCGCGCCGGCCGCACCATGGTGTGGCCGGTGAAGACCGCGTTCGGCGTTTCGATCCGCTGCTTCATGCCGGGCAGCATGATCTGACACAGGCCAACGGTCAGCGCTTGCTGGATTTGCGCTTCGACGATTTCTTGGTTGTCCTCTTCTTGGTCGTCCTCTTCTTGGAGGTCTTCTTGGACGTCTTCTTGGAGGTCTTCTTGGCGGCCTTCTTCGGGACCTTCTTCCCCTTCTTGCGTGCCTTCGACAGTCCGATCGCGATCGCCTGCTTGCGACTCTTCACACGTCCGCCACGGCCTTTGCGACCGCTCTTGGCGGTGCCCTTCTTGTAGCGGCGCATCTCGCTCTCGACATCGCTGCCGGCGTTGCGCGAGTAGCTGCGCTTCTTTGCCTTGCGTGCCATGCATGTTCTCCCTTGGCCGGGGAGAACCATTCGACACGGGCATGGTTCCGAAGGACGCGGACAGTGTTCCAGGCGCAGCCTAGAAGGAATTCGCCAGCTCGATCTCGGCTTCCAGCACCTGGATACGACGTGCGGCCTCGCTGAAGGACAGATCGCGCGCATATTGCGCGGGCTGATACGCTTCTTCGCTTAGCCGTTTCAACCTCAGCCCCTGCGTCCGTGTCATCTGCTCGGCGAGGAAAACCCTGGCGTCGTATTTGCCCTGAACCTGCATGTCGCTTCTCCGTCCTGAAATCGTGACTTGACTATATGTTCTTATTTTGTTCTAACAAGCCATGGACAACAGAATTAATGAAATTCGACGTAAAATCAGCGCCTTGAGGGTTGAGATGGCCGGCGTCGAGGCCTCCGTGCGGTATCTCATCAACGGCGACCGCGATTGCGTCCAGCAAGCCCTGGCGCAGATGGATTTGCGCCGGAAGGTCAATTTGCTGATCGGCGAATGGAAGGCTGCTGGCGGCGGCGATGTCCTGCCTGACGTTCGCGACCGGGTGCGCCTTCGTCTAGTGAAGACAGCCGTCGGTCCCGAGCGCGCGAGCACGCGGCGCTGACACCTTTTGGGGGGGCGCCGTGGAGGAGGACCCGGACACTTACCGGATCTTGAGGTTGCGCGCCGAGATTCTCGAATTGGGCTCGGCCATCCGGCAATTGCAGCGTGCGGGGCTCGACGATGCTGCGGCCCAACTTCTGATCGGACGCAAGCGGGCGCAGCTCGAGCAACTCGTGAAGACGAATGCTGCGAGCCGCCCGCTCAACTCTGAAACGCGTCGCCCGTAACGAGCTGACGCCGGCGCTCGACGATGTGGCGCTCGATTGCCGATCCCGCATCAAGAAAAAAAGCCCCGCGTCGCCGCGGGGCTTTTGATGTCATGTCGGCCTGAGCTCACTTGGTATTGCTCATGCCCTTGCTGCTCTTGTTCGTCATGGTGCCGCCCTGGTCCGAGCCGGGACCGGAGCCGCCCTGGCCGGAAGGATCCGCGCCCTTCGAGGCCTTGGTGTTGGCGCCCGTGGTCTGCGAGGACGACATCGATGATCCGTGTTTGGCCTTGTGCGACTTGGCCTGTGCGGCGAGCGGCGCGGCGGCGAGGCCGGTGGCCAAAATTGCGGTGAGAACGAGTTTTGCCGTTGTCATGCGGGGAACTCCCTGAGTTAAATTGACGCAGGCAGCCAACCGCCATTTGCCGAAGGAGTTCCCGACAAACGCATCTGCCGGGCCGCACGCACGCTTCAAGATTGCTTGTCCTCTGCGAGGATGAACACGACGCCGGTGAGTGTCGCGCCGATCGCGAACGTCGTCACCAATGTCAGGGCGAAGATGATTGCGGCCTGGCTTCCGCCGTGATCGAGCAGCTTGGCGACGGCGGGATTGGACAGGATCAGCGTGAGGCTGAAGGCGAGGCCGAGGGCTGCGCCCATCATCGCATGCGTCATCAGCTTGATGAGGCCGGTGGGAGAGATCAGGTCCGACGACTTTTTTGCGCGCATGGGAACCGCATCCCGAACTGACATGCAAACGCGGGCCATATTCGCCGGTTCCAAACGCATGAAGGAATTGTCATCACCGGCTTCATCCGACGTTCATGCCGGGCCTGCGAGGATGAGCGTCAGCAAAACGGGAACATTCGATATGGGTAAGGTTGTCTTTCTTTACCGCTCGCTGGCCTATCGCAACGCGGCTGCGGACATGCTGCGCAAGGCCCGCAAACTGCCGCGCGGTGCGGAGCGAAGTGCGGCCCGCCGCTACGCGAGGGCGCTACGCGACCTCGCTCAGACGGAAGCCTGGCTCGAAGGACGCCTCCCCGAGGAAGCGCGGCCGCCGCGGCAAACCAGGATGGCGGCGTCGGGCTAAAGCATGATCCGGAAAAGTGCGCAGCGGTTTTCCGAAAAGATCATGCTCAAACAACAAACCAAAGCGCGATGACGCTTCATCCTGATCGCATCGCGCTTTAGCCCGAGGCGCGTTGCAATTCGGCTGAGCTGGGGGCGTCGAATTTTCCGGGGGCGGCCGTCGCCGTCTTGCGTGTCAGCGGCACCTTGAGGCGGCACAACAGTCCTTCGGCTCGCCAATCGAATTGCGCCTGTCCACCGAGCTGGGACTCGACGCTCGCAAGCAGGCTCCGCGTGCCGAAGCCGCGCGATTTCGGCGTCATGACGAGCGGACCGCCGGATTCCTCCCAGCTCAGCGTCAGCAGCTGGTCCTCGACCTGCCAGCCGATCGTGAGCCGTCCCGACCTGGTCGAGAGTGCGCCATACTTGGCCGAGTTGGTGAAGAGCTCGTGCAGCGCGAGCGCCAGCGTCTGGGCCGTCGCCGGCAGCAACTGGACCTCCGGACCCGCCAATATGATCTGGCCGCCGAGCGAGTAGGGCGCAAGCTCCTCGTCGATCAGCTTGGAGAGCTCCGCGCCCTGCCAGCTCGACAGCGACAGGATGGTGTGCACGCGCGCCAGCGCATTGATGCGTCCTTCGACGGCGCTGACATAGGCCTTGACCTCGTCGGCGCGGGTGAGGCGGACGATCGACTGCGCCAGCGCCAGCGCATTCTTGGCGCGGTGATCGACTTCCCGCGCCAGCAAATTCTGCCGTTCCTCGGCTCGCTTGCGTTCGGTGATGTCCACGGTGACACCGCTCACGCGCACGACGCGACCGCTGTCGTCGACCGTCGCGGCCGCCGTGCCGACGCACCAGCGCACCTCGCCGTCGGGCCGCACAATGCGGAACTCGGTCTCATAGGCACGCGTGCCCTTGTTGAATTCGGCGATCGCCTTGCGCAACTGATCGACGTCGTCGGGATGCAACAGCGCCTGGACGTTGGCCGGATTGACCTCGAAGCTCTCCGGGCCGACGCCAAAGATGCGATATTGTCCCTCGTCCCACATCCAGTCGCCGCTGATCCAGTCCCAATCCCAGGAACCCATCTTGCCGGCGGCGATGGCCATGCTGCGCCGCTGCTCGCTTTCGCGCAGCTTCGCGGTGGAGTTCTCCAGTTCCGCCGTGCGTGCGCGGACGCGATCCTCGAGCTCCTGATTCAGCCGTTCCAGCTCGCGGGTCTTGCGGTAGAGCTCGGCAAACACCTTGATCTTGGCCCGCAGCACCTCCGGCACGACCGGGACCGGCACGTAGTCGACCGCACCCATCTCGTAGCCGCGCAGCCGGTCGATGTCGCTGACCTGGATGGCGGAGATGAAGATCATCGCGGTCTTCTGGAAGCGCGGATGCTCGCGGATCATCGCGGCAAGCTCGAAGCCGTCGAGCTCGGGCATGCAGACGTCGACCAGGATCACCGCGATCTCGGTCTTGAGCAGCACCTCCAGCGCCTCGCGTCCGGACGAAGCGACCACGAGGTTCTCGCCGAGTTCCTTCAGGATCACCTCATAGGCGAGCAGCTTGGCCGGCTGGTCGTCGACGAGGAGGATGTTGACCTTTTCGTGGTCCATTCGCGGATCCAAACTCATCGGTGCAGCCACATGCGGATCGCAAGCAGCAATTGATCGGTGTTGACGGGTTTGGCGAGATAGTCGGACGCGCCGGCCTCCAGGCATTTTTCCCGGTCACCCTTCATCGCCTTGGCGGTCAGCGCGATGATCGGAAGGCGGGCGAAGGCCTGGTTTTCGCGAATGACGCCGATGGTCTGGTAGCCATCCATCTGCGGCATCATGATGTCCATCAGAACGATGGCGATCTCCGGATTGGATTCGACCAGGGTGACGGCTTCACGGCCGGTCGTGGCGGTCAGCACCTTCATGCCGCGCCGTTCCAGCACGCTCGACAGCGCGAAGATGTTGCGGGCGTCGTCGTCGACGAGCAGCGCGGTCTTGCCGATCAAATCCTCGTCGGAACTGTTCAGCTTCTCCAGCATGCGCTGCTTCTCGACCGGAAGCTCCGTGATCACGCGGTGCAGGAACAGTGCGGTCTCGTCGAGCAGGCGCTCCGGCGATTCCACGCCCTTGACCACGATGCTGCGCGCCATGGTGTGGAGTTCCGCATCCTCCTCCGCCGAAAGCTCGCGGCCGGTGAAGACGACGACCGGGACGTTGGACAGCGCCTCGTCGTTGCGGATCTGGTCCAGCACCTCGAAACCGCTCATGTCGGGCAGCCTGAGGTCGAGCACCACGCAATCGCAGGGCACCTCCCGCAGCGTCGAGAGCGCGCCGGCGCCGGTGTCCGTCGTCACGATCTCGATGTCGTCGTGGTGCAGCAGCTCGCGGATCGAAAGCTGTTCCGCCTCGTTGTCCTCGACGATCAGGAGCCGCTTGCGCCGCGGCCGTGCATACTCCTTGATCTGCGTCAGCGCGGCCGAGACGCCCTCGGTCGTCGTCGGCTTGTTGACGAAGGAGAACGCGCCACGCGCCAGCGCATGCTGGCGGTCCTCGTCGAGCGTGATGATCTGCACGGGGATGTGGCGGGTCAGCGGATTGTGCTTGAGCTGGCTCAGCACGGTCCAGCCGAGCATATCGGGCAGGAACACGTCGAGCGAGACTGCTCTCGGCTGGTATTGCTTGGCAAGCTCCAGCGCCTCCGCACCGCGGGCGGCGACCAGGACCTTGAATCCCTTGTCGCGCGCAAGGTCGACCAGTACACGCGCGTAATGCGGGTCGTCCTCGACGATCAGAAGGATGCTGTCGCCAGGCTCGAGGTTGAGCCGGTCGTCGGGAAGCTGCTCGATGACGCGCTGCTGCTCCGGCGCGGCGGCGGGCTGCAGCGCAGGCGGCTGATTGTTTTGCTGCGGCGCGGGTGCGGCGCGCGGTGCGAGCGTCGGACCGGAATATTTGAGCGGCAGATACAGCGTGAACGACGAGCCCTTGCCCGGCGAGCTGCGCAGATGAATTTCGCCGCCGAGCAGGCTTGCCAATTCGCGACTGATCGCAAGCCCAAGGCCGGTGCCGCCATATTTCCGGCTGGTGCCGGCATCGGCCTGCTGGAACGCCTCGAAGATCAGCTTCTGTTTCTCCACGGGAATGCCGATGCCGGTGTCGGACACTTCGAGCGCGATCACCGCCGGCGCGGAATTCAGCACCGGATGATCGGTTCCCCAGCCGCTGACCGCGGCGGTGACATTCAGGCGCACCTCGCCTTCGGCGGTGAACTTGAAAGCGTTGGAGAGCAGGTTTTTCAGGACCTGTTGCAGGCGCTTGGAGTCGGTGACGATGCTGCGTGGGAGGTTCGGATCGACGTCGATCTTGAACGAGAGATTGCGGTTGTCCGCCTCGTGCCGGAACGGCCGTCCGACGGTCTCCAGCAGGTTCGCGGTGAGGATTTCCTCGGCGTCGACCGTCACCGTGCCGGATTCGATCTTGGATAGATCCAGGATGTCGCTGATGAGATTGAGCAGATCGGTGCCGGCGCCGTGGATGGTGCGGGCGAATTCGACCTGCTTGGCCGAGAGGTTGCCGTCCGGATTGTCGGTGAGCTGCTGCCCCAGGATCAGGATCGAGTTCAGCGGCGTGCGCAGCTCGTGGCTCATATTGGCGAGGAATTCGGACTTGTACTTCGAGGTCAGCGCAAGCTCGGTCGCCTTTTCCTCCAGCGCGCGGCGGGCCTGCTCGATCTCCTGGTTCTTGCGTTCGACCTCGACGTTGCGCTCGGCGAGCTGCTGCGCCTTCTGCTCGAGCTGGTCGTTGGTCTGTTGCAATTCGCGCTGCTGGGTCTGGAGCTCGCCGGCAAGCTGCTGCGACTGCTTGAGCAGGCCTTCGGTCTGCATCGTCGCTTCGATCGAATTGAGCACGATGCCGATGGAGTCGGTGAGCTGCTCCAGGAAGGTCATCTGCGAGGTCGTGAAGGAGACGAGCGAGGCGAGCTCGATCACGGCCTTGACCTGGCCCTCGAACAGCACCGGCAGCACGACGAGGTTCTTCGGCGCGACGCGGAACAGCGCCGAGTTGATCGGCACCGCGTCGGACGGAATGTCGGCGACCACGCGCGGCCGCTTGTCGAGCGCGCACTGGCCGATCAAGCCGTCGCCGAACTGCAGCACGCGCTGATACGGGTAGATGCCGTCACTGGCGTAGGAGGCGAGCAGCAGGAGTTGCGGATTGTCCTCGTTCTCGACCTGGTAGATCACGCCGGTATGGGCGTTAACCAGCGGCGACAGTTCGGTGAGCAGCAGCCGGCCGACGGTGGTGAGGTCGCGCTGGCCCTGCAGCATGTTGGTGAATTTGGCGAGGTTGGTCTTCAGCCAGTCCTGCTCGGTGTTCACGTCCGTCGTGAGACGGAGGTTCGTGATCATCGTATTGATGTTGTCTTTCAGCTCGGCGAGCTCGCCGCGGGCGTCGACCTGGATCGACCGCGTCAGATCGCCCTTGGTCACGGCGGTCGCCACTTCCGCGATCGCGCGCACCTGCGAGGTGAGGTTGGCCGCCAGCAGGTTGACGTTGCCGGTGAGGTCCTTCCAGGTGCCGGCCGCGCGGGGCACGTCGGCCTGACCGCCGAGACGACCTTCGACGCCGACTTCGCGCGCCACCGACGTCACCTGCTCGGCGAAGGTCGCCAGCGTCGCGGTCATGTTGTTGATGGTGTCGGCGAGGGCGGCGACCTCGCCCTTCGACTTCACGGTCAGGTTCTGCTTCAAGTCACCGTTCGCGACCGCGGTCACCACCTTGACGATGCCGCGCACCTGCTCGGTCAGGTTCACCGCCATGACGTTCACGGTGTCGGTGAGGTCCTTCCAGGTGCCGGCGACGCCGGGCACCTGGGCCTGGCCGCCGAGCTCGCCCTCGGTGCCGACTTCGCGCGCCACGCGCGTGACTTCGCCGGCGAAGGCGTTGAGCTGGTCCACCATGGTGTTGATGGTGTTCTTCAGCTCGAGGATTTCGCCCTTCACGTCGACGGTGATCTTGCGCGACAGGTCGCCGCGCGCGACCGCCGTGGTCACTTCGGCGATGTTGCGGACCTGGGTGGTGAGGTTCGCGGCCAAGAGGTTGACGTTGTCGGTCAGATCCTTCCAGGTGCCGCCGACGCCGGGCACGACGGCCTGACCGCCGAGCCGGCCCTCGGTGCCGACCTCGCGGGCGACGCGCGTCACTTCGGCGGCGAAGGAGCGCAGCTGCTCGACCATGGTGTTCAAGGTGTCCTTGAGCAGCAGGATCTCGCCGCGCACGTCCACCGTGATCTTCTTCGACAGGTCGCCGCCGGCGATCGCTGTCGCGACCTCGGCGATGTTGCGGACCTGGGCCGTCAGGTTCGAGGCCATGAAGTTGACGTTGTCGGTGAGGTCCTTCCAGGTGCCGGCGACGCCGGGCACCTCGGCCTGTCCGCCGAGTTTGCCTTCGGTGCCGACCTCGCGCGCCACGCGCGTCACTTCGCCGGCGAAGCCGTTGAGCTGATCGACCATCGTATTGATGGTGTTCTTGAGCTCGAGGATTTCGCCCTTCACGTCGACGGTGATCTTGCGCGACAAGTCGCCGCGCGCGACGGCGGTGGTCACTTCGGCGATGTTGCGGACCTGGGCGGTGAGGTTGCCCGCCATCGAGTTCACGCTGTCGGTGAGATCCTTCCAGGTGCCGGCGACACCCGGCACGTTGGCCTGACCGCCGAGGCGGCCTTCGGTGCCGACCTCGCGCGCCACGCGCGTCACCTCGCCCGCGAAGCGGTTGAGCTGGTCGACCATCGTGTTCAGCGTGTCCTTGAGCTGCAGGATCTCGCCACGCACGTCCACGGTGATCTTGCGCGACAGGTCGCCGCCCGCGATCGCAGTCGCGACCTCGGCGATGTTGCGGACCTGGGCGGTGAGGTTGCCCGCCATCGAGTTCACGGAGTCGGTCAAGTCCTTCCAGGTGCCGGCGACGCCGGGCACGCCGGCCTGGCCGCCGAGCTTGCCGTCGGTGCCGACCTCGCGGGCGACGCGCGTGACTTCGCCGGCGAAGGCGTTGAGCTGGTCGACCATGGTGTTGAGCGTTTCCTTCAGCTGAAGGATTTCGCCCGACACGTTCACTGTGATCTTCTTCGACAAATCGCCCTTGGCGACCGCGGTCGCGACCTCGGCGATGTTGCGGACCTGGCCGGTGAGGTTCGAGGCCATCGAGTTGACGCTGTCGGTGAGGTCCTTCCAGGTGCCGCCGACGCCGCGCACGACGGCCTGGCCGCCGAGCTTGCCTTCGGTGCCGACCTCGCGCGCGACGCGCGTGACTTCGCCGGCGAAGGCGTTGAGCTGGTCCACCTTGGTGTTGATGGTGTCCTTCAGCTCCAGGATCTCGCCGCGCACGTCCACCGTGATCTTCTTCGACAGATCGCCGCCGGCGACCGCGGTGGTCACTTCGGCGATGTTGCGGACCTGCGCGGTCAGGTTCGACGCCATCGAGTTGACGCTCTCGGTGAGGTCCTTCC
>NZ_AJQF01000503.1:0-16653 GCF_000261705.1 Bradyrhizobium genomosp. III
TCGCCCTTCGAGGCTCGCCGAAGAGGCGAGCACCTCAGGGTGGCGGACAACGAGAAGACCATCAACCAACGCGGAACGTCACCCCACCCAACAGGAACTCGCTCCCGGCAACCGCAAGCCCCCTCGCCTTCGCGGCATGCAGCACGCTCGCCCGATCCGCTACCCGAAACTCCAGCGCGCTCATGATCTCGCTGGCGCCTTTCACGAAGCGGAAGGTCGCATTGGGCAGCTTCAGCTCGGCACCTTCAGGCGCAACGCCGATGATCTTGCCCCAGTGCTCGGCCAGGCCTTGCGGATCAGGGCTCTGCATCTCCACGCCCGTCAGCGCCTGCGTCACGTCCTTGCGGATGAACTTTTGCCAGTCCGGTCCTGCCGGCGGATAGGCGCCAAGAATGTCGTCGCTGCCTTCGGTGTGGTTGAACTCGATGAAGGCGGCACGGCAGTCGCGGGGGTGGAGCTGGACGCCGTGATAGGGCGCATGGTCGATGACGTTGGCGGTGCGCACGCCAAGCGCGTTGGCGTTGCGGCCACGCTCGTCGGGATCATTGCAGCAGAAGATCGCCATGTAGCCACCGCGGCCACCGGTCTTCTCGATGAAGCGGCCGGCCGTGGTACCGCCCTTGAAGGGTGCCACCACCTCCAGCATGATCGTGTCGACCGGGAGCAGCGCATTCTCCAGGCCGTATTTGGCGACATTGCCGTCGCGATAGCACACGGCGAGGCCCATGATGTCCGCGATGTCGGAGATGACGGGCGCGAGCTGCGGCGCAACCAGGCAGATCTGCCGCAATCGCATATAGGGCGCCATGGTCAGGCGCCCCTGAAGGTCGGCTTGCGCTTCTCGACGAAGGCCTTGGCGGCCTCCTTGTGGTCCTCGGTGTCGCCGCAGCGGGTGTGGTGGATCGCCTCGCCGTCGAAGCAATCCTCCAGCGCCAGATGCTCGGCATTGTTGATGTTGCGCTTGATGAAGCCGAGCGCGATCGACGGCCCCTGCGCCAGCGACAGTGCCAGCTCGTGGGCCGCGGCGTCGATCTCGGCGTCGGGCACGACCTTGGTCACCATGCCGATCGCATGCGCTTCCCTCGCCGTGAGCACCGGCGACATCAGATAGAGCTCGCGCGCCCGCGCGCTGCCGAGCAGCTGGGTGAGAAAATAGGTGCCGCCGTAATCGCCGGAGAAGCCGACCTTGGCAAAGGCCGTGGTGATCTTGCAGGATTCCGAGGCGATACGGAGATCGCAGGACAGCGCCATCGACAGGCCGGCGCCGGCTGCGGCGCCGTCGAGCTGCGCCACCACAGGCTTCGGCATCTGGTGCAGGATGCGCGAGACCTCCATACCGCGGCGCAGATTCGCAAGCTTCTGCTCGAACGGCAGCGGCGCGCGGCCCGCGGCCATCGACTTGACGTCGCCGCCGACGCAGAACGAGCCACCGGCGCCCTTGAGCAGCACCGCGCGCACCTCCGCATCGTCAGCCGCCCGCCGCGCCGCTTCGACCAGCCCGGCCACCATCTCGGGGTTGAGCGCGTTCTTCCGCTCCGGGCGGTTCATCGTGATGGTGAGCAGCCCGCCTTCGAGCTTTTGCAGGACCATGTCGTTCATGGGGCGCCTCCCTCGTTGTTTCCTTCGTCATTCCGGGGCGCGCGAAGCGCGAGCCCGGAATCCATTTGTCGACGATCACTGCGGCCCGATGGATCCCGGGTTCGCGCTCATGCGCGCCCCGGGATGACGCTTCGCGTCACTTCTTCACCAGCGGGCAGCGCGACTGCTCCAGCGACTGGAACGCCTCGCTGCCGGACACGGTGGCGAGCAGCTTGTAGTCGTCCCAGCGGGCCTTCGATTCCGACGGCTTCTTCACCTCGAACAGGTACATGTCGTGGATCATGCGGCCGTCCTCGCGGATCTTGCCACCCTTGGCGAAGAAGTCGTTGATCGGCGTCTCCTTCATCACCTTCATGACAGTCGCTGCATCGGTCGTGCCGGCCGCCTTCACCGCCTTCAGGTAATGCGTGACGGAGGAGTAGACGCCGGCCTGTGCCGAGGTCGGCGGCCGCTTCACGCGCTCCTGAAAGCGCTTCGAGAATGCGCGCGTGTCGTCGTTGAGGTCCCAGTAGAAGGCTTCCGCCAGCAGCAGGCCCTGCGCGGTCTCCAGACCGATCGAGTCGATGTCGGTGACGAAGGCGAGCAGCGGCGAGACCTTCTGGCCGCCCTTGGTGATGCCGAACTCGGCCGCCTGCTTGATCGCGTTGACGGTGTCGCCGCCGGCATTCGCAAGCCCGATCACCTTGGCCTTGGAGGCCTGGGCCTGGAGCAGGAACGAGGAGAAATCCGACGTGTTGAGCGGGTGGCGCACGCTGCCCAGCACCTTGCCGCCCGTCTTGATGACGACGGCACTGGTGTCCTTCTCCAGGTCCTGGCCGAAGGCGTAATCGGCGGTGAGGAAGAACCAGCTGTCGAGGCCAGACTTCACGGCCGCAAGGCCGGTCACATTGGCCTGGCCGTAGGTGTCGAACACGTAGTGGATGGTATAGGGACCGCAGGCCTCGTTGGTGAGACGGATCGAGCCCGGGCCGTTGAAGATAATGATCTTGTTGCGCGCTTTGGCGATCTCGCCGGCCGCAAGCGCAGTGGCGGAAGCCGCGACGTCGTAGATCATCTCGACGCCCTGGTTGTCGAGCATATCGCGGGCGATGTTGGCGGAGAGATCGGCCTTGTTTTGATGGTCGGCCGCCAGCACCTGGATCTTGCGCCCCAACACCTCGCCGCCGAAATCCTCCACCGCCATCTTGGCCGCGGTCTCGCTGCCGGGACCGGTGATGTCGGCATAGAGGCTCGACATGTCGAGGATGCCGCCGATCTTGAGAGGTGGCTTGTCCTGGGCCTGCGCGGTGGCGCTCGCACTGAGGGCAAACGCGGCGGCAAAAATGCCCGACAAAACAGTCTTCATGGAAAACGATCTCCCTTATCGCGCCGTACTCTGATGGCGGCTTGGTTGTTGCTCTTGGCAATCGTTATTGGCAATCGCTGTTGCCGCAATCATGCCGCATGCGCAAGAGCGCAGCAAGCGCGGGCTGCGATGCGCGTCCTGCGATTGCGTCATGTTTTCCGCAAAGCGGAATGGTGGAATGACGCAAGATCTTTCCGCGTCATTGCGAGCGTGTGACGTAACAGCAAATCCCCACACGCGCTGCCGTAGGGCGGGCAAAGGCGCGCTCTTCGCGCCGTGCCCACGACTTCGATTACGGCCACGAAGAGATCGTGGGCACGGCGCGTTGCGCCTTTGCCCACCCTACGAAGGCCCCTTCGTCGTTGGCATCGTTTGAGTTAAGATCGACGCACAACACAACCTTTCCGGGTCACGTGGCGCAACGGCTTCACCTCATCGTCGCATTCCTTCTCCTCGCGAGTCACACCGCGTCCGCCGCACCGTGCCAATTCGAATCCCAAGGCGAAGGCCGTGTCGCTGCCATCGTCGATGCCCGCAGCGTGCGTCTCGCTGACGGCCGCGAAATCCGCCTCGCCGGAATCGAACCGACGGCGACCACGAAGCAGGCGCTGGCTGCGCTGCTCGCCGGCCGCGACGTCACACTCCGCGGTAGCAACGACACGCCCGACCGCTACGGCCGGCAAGGCGCACTGGTGTTCATCGGCGAAAGCGACACCCCGGTGCAGGCCGTGCTGCTCGCCCAGGGCGACGCCATGGTCTCCGCCGAAATCACGGACAAGGACTGCGCGGCGGCCCTGATGACGTCGGAGGCCGAGGCGCGGCGCCAAAAAAAGGGCAGCTGGGCTGACCCGTCGGCCATAAAAAACGCGGAAAGTCCGGACGATATTTTGGCGGGGATCGGGCGCTTTGTGGTGGTTGAGGGTAAAGTCCTGTCCGTCCGGCAAGCTGGGGCAATGACCTACCTCAACTTCGGACGGAACTGGACACGTGGCTTTGCCGTGACTATTTCAAAGCGCACGCTGCCGGCGTTCGAAAGCGCTGGAATCACCCTTAAGTCATTAGAAAGTAAGCGTATTCGAGTCCGGGGCTGGGTCGAGGGAAGTACGGGGCCGCGGATTGATGTGCGGCTCGTGGGGCAGGTCGAGTTGCTGGGCGCAAACGAGCCGACAGGGGTAAGGCCTTAAATCAGGCCAGGCACGGGTTAAGCGACGTGAATGGGGTGCTAGAACGGCACGTACGGAATGAAGGCCGCCGCCTGCGGGCTGCGCCGGCCGCGCTTTGCCTCGTGCTGGGTACGGCCCTCGCCGGCTGTGGCGACATGGGCCGGTTCCAGGCCGCCGCGACCCCGCCGACCGTTGCGATGCCCAAGCCCAAGCCGGCCGTCGCGCAGACACCCGCCACCGAGAAGGAGCACGAGCGCATCCTGGCGAGCTATGGCGGCACCTATGACGATCCCAGGCTCGAATCACTCGTCAGCAAGACCGTCGACCGGCTGGTCGCTGCGTCCGACCGTCCCGATCAGGGCTACAAGGTCACCATCCTCAATTCCGGCGCCGTGAACGCCTTCGCGCTGCCGAACGGCCAGCTCTATGTCACGCGCGGACTTCTCGCGCTCGCCAGCGACACCTCGGAATTGTCCTCCGTGCTCAGCCACGAGATGGCCCATGTGCTGTCCAAGCACGCCGCGATGCGCGAGGACCAGGCGCGCCAGGCCGCGATCGTCACCCGCGTCGTCACCGACATGAGCAACGACCCCGACCTCACCGCGCTGGCGCTGGCCAAGACCAAGCTCACCATGGCGAGCTTTTCGCGCAAGCAGGAGTTCGAGGCCGACGGCATCGGCGTCGGCATTTCGGCCAAGGCGCATTTCGACCCCTACGGCGCGGCGCGTTTCCTCTCGGCGATGGAACGCAATGCCGAGCTGAAGGCCGGCAAGAGCTCGCTCGATCCGCGCGCGCAGGATTTCACCTCGTCGCATCCGGCGACCCCGGAGCGCGTGCAGAACGCGCAGACCATTGCGCGGCAATATACTGCGCCTGAAGGCGCCGAGCGCGACCGCGAGACCTATCTCGCTGCGATCGACAATCTCGTCTACGGCGAAGACCCCAGCGAAGGTTTCGTCCGCGGCCGCCGCTTCCTGCATCCGAAGCTGGGCTTCACCTTCCAGGCGCCGGACAATTTCACGCTCGACAACACCGCCCAGGCCGTGATCGGCGTGCGCGAGGGCGGCGCACAGGCGATGCGTTTCGACGTGGTGCGGGTGCCGGCCGAGCAGTCGCTCGGCGACTACCTCAATTCCGGCTGGATGGAGGGCGTCGAGAAGGCGTCCACCGAAGACATCACCATCAACGGCTTCCCGGCCGCGTCCGCCGCCGCCAAGGGCGACCAGTGGCAGTTCAAGGTCTATGCGCTGCGCTTCGGCAGCGACGTCTATCGCTTCATCTTCGCGGCCCGGCAGAAGTCGACCGAGAGCGAGCGCAATGCGCGCGAGACCGTCAATTCGTTCCGCCGCCTGACGCTGGACGAGATCCAGGCCGCGCGACCGCTGCGCATCAAGGTCATCACCGTGCAACCCGGCGACACCGTGGAATCGCTCTCCCACCGCATGGCCGGCGTCGATCATCCCGCCGAGCGTTTTCGCGTGCTGAACGGCCTCGATCGCACCGCGCAGGTGAAGGTGCGCGATCGCGTGAAGATCGTGGCGGATTGACGCTGCCGTAGGGTGGGCAAAGCGCAAGCGTGCCCACGCATCTTTTGCGATCGAGAGAGATGGTGGGCACGGCGCTTATGCGCCTTTGCCCACCCTACGACAGCTGTGACGTGGCTGCAGCGTAAGCCTCAGCGCCCCGCGTCCATGTCGCCCGCCTCGCGCTGGCCGCTGAGCCAGAGCGCCAGCAGGGTCCAGAACGCGCCGGACAGCAGATACGCACCCGAGGCGATGACACCGAGATTGGTGGCGAGCAGCAATGCGACCAGCGGCGCGAAGCCGGCGCCGAACAGCCAGGCCATGTCCGAGGTCAGCGCGGACGCCGTGTAGCGGTACGCCTGCTTGAAGTTCGAGGCGATCGCGCCGGAGGACTGGCCGAAGGACAGGCCGAGCAGGATGAAGCCGATCACCATGTAGATGGTCTCGCCGAACGCGCCGGCATCGAGCAGCTGTGGGGCAAAGCCGCTGTAGATCGCGATCGCGATCGCCGATCCCATCAGCAGCGACTTGCGGCCGACGCGGTCGGCGATGACGCCGGACAGCACGATCGCACCGACACCGAACACGGCGGCGACGATCTCGATGATCAGGAAGCGCACCGGGCTTTCGCGGGTGAACAGGAACACCCAGGACAGCGGAAACACCGTGACCATGTGGAACAGCGCGAAGCTCGCCAGCGGCGCGAACGCACCCAACATGATGTTCTGGCCTTCGCTCGCGACGGTGTCGGAGATGCGCGCGGGCTGCAATTCGCGGGTCTCGAACAGCGAGGCATATTCCTCCGTCGTCACCATGCGCAGGCGCGCGAACAGCGCCACGACGTTGATGGCAAACGCGACGAAGAACGGATAGCGCCAGCCCCAGTCGAAGAAATCGTCGGCCGAGAGATTGCCGGCGAAATAGGCGAACAGCGCGCTCGCCACGATCAGCCCGAGCGGGGCGCCGAGCTGCGGCACCATCGCGTACCAGCCGCGCTTGGAGGGCGGCGCGTTCAGCGCGAGCAGCGAAGCCATGCCGTCCCAGGCGCCGCCCCAGGCCAGACCCTGCGCGATGCGCGCCAGCGCCAGCAACCAGATCGCGGCAACGCCGATGTCGTGATAGCCCGGCAGGAACGCCAGCGCGACCGTGGCGGTGCCGAGCAGGAACAGCGCCGAGATCAGCTTTGCGGTCTTGCCGTAGGCACGGTCAACCGTCATGAAAATGACGGTGCCGATCGGCCGGGCCATGAAGGCCAGCGCGAAGATCATGAAAGAATAGAGCGTGCCGGTCAGTTCGCTCGCGAACGGGAACACCAGGCGCGGGAACACGATCACCGAGGCGATCGCGAAGACGAAGAAGTCGAAGAATTCCGAGGTGCGGCCGATGATGACGCCGATGGCGATCTCGCCGGGACTGGCCTGGTCGTGGCCGTGCTCGCCCGTGTGGAGGTCTGCCATTGCGGGGGTCTGTGCCGTCGCCATTCGTGCGCCCTTAACGTCCTGAAACCAAAGCCGACCGCCCGGCGGGCGCCGGGCAATCTGGCCTTCTCTGGCCCAACATTCCGCACTGCAACATTGGACAAATTGTCCAATGTCCGGATTGTTGCGCCGCAGCTACCCGTTGGCCCCGCAAAAGAAACTCATTCTCAAAGGCTCGGCCCGTGTCTCGTCTCAAGATCCTGGCGCTACTACCTCTGGCTGCTGCGCTCAGCGGCTGCGACTACGTCGTGCTGGCGCCAGCCGGCGATATCGCTGCCCAGCAGCGCGACCTCGTCATCATCTCCACCGTCCTGATGCTCCTGATCGTCGTCCCCGTGATGGCGCTGACGGTGCTGTTCGCCTGGCGCTATCGCCAGTCCAACACGGCCGCTCGCTACGAGCCGGAATGGGACCACTCGACCAAGCTCGAGCTGGTGATCTGGTCCGCACCGCTGCTGATCATCGTCTGCCTGGGCGCGCTGACCTGGATGGGCACCCATCTGCTCGACCCCTATCGCACGCTCGGCCGCATCCATGCCGACCGCGCCGTGGACCAGTCCAGGGCTCCGCTCGAGGTCGACGTCGTCGCGCTCGATTGGAAGTGGCTCTTTATCTACCCCGACTACGGCATCGCCACCGTCAACGAGCTCGCAGCTCCGGTCGACCGTCCGATCAAATTCCGCATCACCGCGTCCTCGGTGATGAACTCGTTCTACATCCCCGCGCTCGCCGGCCAGATCTACGCGATGCCGGGCATGGAGACGAAGCTCCACGCCGTCGTCAACCACGCCGGCACGTATAAGGGCTTCTCGGCGAACTACAGCGGCGCCGGCTTCTCCGGCATGCACTTCAACTTTAGGGGACTCGACGACAAGGGTTTTGACGCCTGGATCGCCAGCGCCAAATCCGCCGGCGGCTCGCTCGGCCGCGCCGAATATCTCCAGCTCGAAAAGCCCAGCCAGAACGAGCCGGTGCGCCGCTACGGCACGATCGACTCCGATCTCTACCGTCTGATCCTCAACATGTGCGTCGAGACCGGCAAGATGTGCCAGAGCGAGATGATGGCGATCGACGCCAAGGGCGGCAACGGTCATCAGGGCCTGAACAACACCCTGCCGCTCACTTACGACAAGTACGCCCGCCGCGGCACCCCGCTCGGGCCGGAGCCGACTTTCGTGGCCGGCACCTGCACGCCCGATGCGCCGCAGGGCAAGACCACGGCGTCCATCACGGCTCCCGTCGACACCGCGCCGTTGCTCGGCGCCGGCCTGAAGCGGCCGAGCTTCGCGCCGCTCAAGTCCTCGTCCTTCTTCCTCGGACTGCGTCCGAAGTCAGATTCCTAAAGAGATCCCCGCATGTCTCCTGATCTTCTCAAGCTCATCTTCGGCCGGCTCGGCTTCGAATCGCTGCCGCTGCACGAGCCGATCGTCGTCGGCACCTTCGCGGTGGTCGCGCTCGGCGGCGCCGCACTGCTCGGCGGTCTCACCTATTTCCGCCTCTGGGGTTATCTCTGGCGCGAATGGTTCACCACCGTCGACCACAAGCGCATCGGCATCATGTACATGATCCTCGGCATCGTGATGCTGCTGCGGGGCTTCGCCGATGCGCTGATGATGCGCGGCCAGCAGATGCTCGCCTTTGGCGGCTCCGAAGGCTATCTCAACGCCCATCACTACGATCAGGTCTTCACCGCCCACGGGGTGATCATGATCTTCTTCGTGGCGATGCCGCTGGTGACCGGCCTGATGAACTACGTCGTGCCGCTCCAGATCGGCGCGCGCGACGTGTCGTTCCCGTTCCTGAACAATTTCAGCTTCTGGATGACGGTCGGCGGCGCAGTGCTGGTGATGGCTTCGCTGTTCATCGGCGAGTTCGCCCGCACCGGCTGGCTGGCTTATCCGCCGCTGTCGAACATCGGCTACAGTCCCGATGTCGGCGTCGACTATTACATCTGGGCGCTGCAGGTCGCCGGCGTCGGCACGACGCTGTCAGGCATCAACCTGATCTGCACCATCGTCAAGCTGCGCTGCCCCGGCATGACCATGATGAAGATGCCGGTGTTCACCTGGACCTCGCTCTGCACCAACGTCCTGATCGTCGCCTCCTTCCCGGTCCTGACCGTCGTGCTCGCGCTGCTCTCGCTCGACCGCTACGTCGGCACCAACTTCTTCACGAACGATTTCGGCGGCAGCCCGATGATGTACGTGAACCTGATCTGGATCTGGGGCCATCCCGAGGTCTACATCCTGGTTCTCCCGGCGTTCGGCATCTTCTCGGAGGTGACCTCGACCTTCTCTGGCAAGCGGCTGTTCGGCTACACCTCGATGGTCTACGCCACGGTCGTCATCACCATCCTGTCGTACCTGGTCTGGCTGCACCACTTCTTCACGATGGGCTCGGGCGCCAGCGTCAACTCTTTCTTCGGCATCACCACGATGATCATCTCGATCCCGACGGGCGCGAAGATGTTCAACTGGCTGTTCACGATGTATCGCGGCCGTATCCGCTACGAGCTGCCCATGATGTGGACGATCGCCTTCATGCTGACCTTCGTGATCGGCGGCATGACCGGCGTGCTGCTGGCGGTGCCGCCGGCCGACTTCGTCCTGCACAACAGCCTATTCCTGATCGCACACTTCCACAACGTGATCATCGGCGGCGTGGTGTTCGGCGCCTTCGCCGGCATCTCCTACTGGTTCCCGAAAGCGTTCGGCTTCAAGCTCGATCCGTTCTGGGGCAAGATGTCGTTCTGGTTCTGGGTCACCGGCTTCTACCTCGCCTTCATGCCGCTCTACGTGCTCGGCCTGATGGGCGTGACCCGTCGCCTGCGCGTGTTCGACGATCCGTCCTTGCAGATCTGGTTCGTCATCGCCGCGATCGGGGCCTTCCTCGTCCTCCTCGGTATCCTCAGCATGCTGATGCAGTTCGCGGTCAGCTTCCTCAGGCGCGAGCAGCTCAAGGACGTCACCGGCGATCCCTGGGACGCGCGCACGCTGGAATGGGCGACCTCCTCGCCCCCGCCGGACTACAACTTCGCCTTCACCCCCGTCGTTCACGACAATGACGCGTGGTGGGACATGAAGAAGCGCGGCTACCAGCGGCCGCTCACCGGGTTCAGGCCGATCCACATGCCCAGCAGCACCGGCACCGGCATCATCCTCGCCGGCCTCGCCACCGCGATGGGATTCGGCCTGATCTGGTACATGTGGTGGCTCGCCGCCGTGAGCTTCGCCGCGCTGCTCGTCGTCGGTATCGGCCACACCTTCAACTATCACCGCGACTTCGACATTCCGGCTGAAGACGTCATCCGGACCGAGGACGCGCGCACCAAACTGCTCGCCGGAGCCAAGTAAATGACTGTCGCTGTCAATCCCGCCCAGACCGGCGAGCCGGTCTTCTATCTCGCCGACGAGCACCCGCATCCGGAAGGCTGGAGCACCTCGCTCGGCTTCTGGATCTACCTGATGAGCGACTGTCTCATCTTCGCGATCCTGTTCGCCGCCTTCGGCGTGCTCGGCGGCAACTACGCCGCAGGTCCCGCGCCGAAGGACCTGTTCGACCTGAACCTGGTCGCGGTGAACACCTCGATGCTGCTGCTGTCATCGATCACGTATGGTTTTGCCATGCTGACGATGCAGCAGAACCGGGTCGCACAGACGCAGGTCTGGCTGGCGATCACCGGCTTGTTCGGCCTCGCCTTCATCGGCATCGAACTCACCGAGTTCGCTCACATGATCCATGAAGGCGCCACGCCCCAGCGCAGCGCCTTCCTGTCGGCGTTCTTCACCCTGGTCGGCACCCACGGCCTGCACGTTTCCTGCGGCCTGATCTGGCTGGTGACGCTGATGGTGCAGGTCCAGAAGTTCGGCCTGATCGAAGCCAACCGCCGCCGTCTGATGTGCCTCTCGATGTTCTGGCACTTCCTCGACGTGGTCTGGATCGGCGTCTTCACCTTCGTCTATCTCCTGGGAGTTCTGCGATGAACACCGATACTCATGCCGCCCATGCGGGCGATCATCACCACGAAGGCGGCCACGCCCACGGCTCGTTCTCGACCTATATGCTCGGTTTCGTGCTCTCGGTCGTGCTGACCGCGATCCCGTTCTGGCTGGTGATGAGCGGCGCACTGCCGAGCAAGCAAATCACCGCGCTCGTGATCATGGCCTTCGCGGTCGTGCAGATCGTCGTGCACATGATCTACTTCCTGCACATGAACACGACGTCCGAGAACGGCTGGAGCATGATGGCGTTGATCTTCACCATCGTGATGGTGGTGATCGCGCTGTCGGGTTCGCTGTGGGTGATGAGCCACCTCAACAGCAACATGATGCCGATGCACCAGATGAGCGGAATGAAGTGAGCGAGTCAGGGACCGAGACAAGCAGGGCGAACGGAGCGCGCAGCGAGGCTGCGCGGTCCCCGTCCTTGTGGCTCACGGTCCTCTCGCTGACGGCCTTTGTTCTTCTGATCGCACTCGGCGTCTGGCAGATCGAGCGCCGCGCCTGGAAGCTGGCGCTGATCGACCGCGTCGAGCAGCGCGTCCATGCCCCGGCCCAGCCGGTCCCCTCGCCCGATTCATGGCCTGCGGTTTCCACGGCAAATGACGAATACAGGCATGTCAGCGTCGCCGGCCGCTTCCTGCATGACCGCGAGACGCTGGTCCAGGCGGTCACCGAGGAAGGCCCGGGCTATTGGGTGCTGACACCGCTCCAGCGCAGCTACGGCACACAGGTCCTGGTCAATCGCGGCTTCGTGCCGTCCGAGCGGCGTGACGCATCGACGCGCCGGGACGGCAATCCGGACGGCCAGGTCGAGATCACCGGCCTGCTCCGCATCACGGAGCCCAAGGGCGGTTTCCTCCGGAACAACGTGCCCCAGCACAACCGCTGGTACTCTCGGGATGTCGCCGCGATCGCGGCGGCCCGCGGTCTGCACGATGTCGCACCGTTCTTCGTCGATGCCGATGCCGGATCACAATCCGGCAGCGGTCCCATCGGCGGATTGACCGTGGTCAGCTTTCCCAATAACCACCTGATCTACGCGCTGACGTGGTTCGCCCTGGCTTTCATGCTGGCGGGTAAACTCTTCGTCACATTCGGCGGCGGGCTGTTCCGCCGCAAACGCTTCGTCCACGAACCGGCCGGCGGCTCCGATGCCGTCGCCCGCAGGACGGGATCAGATGCTGGAACGATCGTCGAACAGGCCTGACGACGGGAAGACGCTTTCCCAACCATTTGCGCATGACGGGCTGGCCGTCACGCTGCAATCGCAGGCCGACGCGCGCAGCGAGCTGATCGGCACGACTCCGACCGACGACGAGACCAACCGCAAGAACATGGCGCTGCTGATCCAGCTGCGCTGGACCGCGGTGGTCGGCCAGATCGTGACCATCGGCGGCGTGCATTTCGGGCTCGGCATTCCCCTGCCGCTGGAGCGGATGGGCGCGGTGATCGGCGCGCTGGTGCTGCTCAACGTCTCCAGCCTCGTCTGGGTGCGCCATCGCGCCGCGATCACCAACAACGAGCTGCTGGTCGCCTTGATGCTGGACGTCGCCGCGCTGACCGCGCAGCTCTACCTCTCCGGCGGCGCCACCAATCCCTTCACCTCGCTGTTCCTGCTCCAGGTGACGCTCGGCGCGGTGCTGCTCGATGCCCGCTCAACCTGGTCGCTGGTCGCGCTGACCTGCGCGAGTTTTGTCTGGCTGACGCTGGCATACCGCCCGCTGGACCTGCCGCCCAACCCATTGAGCGAGACCTACACGCTCACGGTCGCCGGCATGCTGCTGGGCTTCGTGCTCAACGCCGTGCTGCTGGTCGTGTTCGTCACGCGCATCAATCGAAACCTGAGGGAGCGCGACGCGCATCTGGCGGCCTTGCGCCAGCATGCCGCCGAGCAGGATCACATCGTCCGCATGGGCCTGCTCGCCTCCGGCGCGGCCCATGAGCTCGGCACGCCGCTCGCCTCGCTGTCGGTGATCCTCAGCGATTGGCGCCGCATGCCCGATCTTGCCGCCGATCAGGAGCTCGCCGAGGACCTCGCGGAGATGGAGACCTCGCTGCAACGCTGCAAGTCGATCGTGACGGGGATCCTGGTCTCGGCGGGCGAAGCACGCGGCGAAGGCTCATCGCCGACGACGGTGACGGCCTTCGTCACCGCCCTGGTCGACGAATGGCGCGACGCGCGCTCGGCGCGGACGCTCTACTTCGTCAATACGTTCGGCGCAGACGTCGCCATCGTCTCCGACATCGCGTTGAAGCAGGTCATCTTCAACGTGCTCGACAACGCCTACGAGGTCTCGCGGGAATGGGTCGAGCTCGTCGCCGAGCGCGAGGGCGACAATCTCGTGCTGTCGATCAGCGATCGCGGCCCCGGCTTTGCGCCGGAGATGCTGGCGCAGCTCGGAAAGCCCTATCACTCGAGCAAGGGCCGCGCTGGCGGCGGGCTCGGGCTGTTCCTGGTGGTGAACGTCGTGCGCAAGCTCGGAGGCAGCGTGACCGCCGAGAACCACAGGAAGCGCGGCGCCACGGTCCGCCTCACGCTGCCGCTCGCAACGTTGGCGATCGGAGGGAACTTTGACGCCTGACCGTTCGCTCATCGTCGTCGAGGACGATGCCGGCTTTGCGCGCACGCTGAAGCGCTCGTTCGAGCGCCGCGGCTATGATGTCGTGCTCGCCGCCTCGATCGAGGACGTGCGGAACGTGCTGGAGGAACGCTCCTTCGGCCACGCCGTCGTCGACCTCAAGCTCGGCGGCGCCTCCGGCCTTGCCTGCGTCGAGCTCCTGCACACGCATGATCCTGACATGCTGATCGTGGTGCTCACAGGCTTTGCCAGCATTTCGACCGCCGTCGAGGCGATCAAGCTGGGCGCCTGCCACTATCTCGCAAAGCCCTCGAACACCGACGACATCGAAGCCGCCTTCAACAAGGCCGAAGGCAACGCCGAGGTCGCGCTCGATGCACGGCCGACCTCGATCAAGACGCTGGAATGGGAGCGCATCCACCAGACCCTGATCGAGACGGATTTCAACATCTCGGAAGCGGCGCGAAGGCTCGGCATGCACCGGCGCACGCTGGCGCGCAAGCTCGAGAAGCGGCCGGTGAAGTAGGCCTTCACCAAGGTCTCACCGCCGTCATTCCGGGGCGTGCGGAGCACGAGCCCGGAATCCATCAGGCGGCAAAGACGGTGGTTGAATGGATTCCGGGCTCTCGCTTCGCGAGCCCCGGAATGACGGCTACGACCCCAAACAAAAAGCCCGGCGCGAGGCCGGGCTTTTGATTGCTTGCGCAGAACGAAGCTGCTTACGCGGCCTCGTCGGCGACCGTGGTGTCGTCGCCATCGGTATCGTCGGCATCGCCCTCGGCATCCGCCTCGCCCTCGGCGGCTTCCGCCTTGGCGTTGCGGCGCGGGCTCTTGGCGAGCTGGGCCTCGATCTCCTTGACCGCTTCGGTCTCGGTCGAGTGCTGCACCACCGCGATCTCGCGGGACAGACGATCGAGCGCCGCTTCATAGAGCTGGCGTTCGCTGTAGGACTGCTCCGGCTGCGACTCCGAGCGATAGAGGTCGCGCACGACTTCCGCGATCGCGACGATGTCGCCCGAATTGATCTTCGCTTCGTATTCCTGGGCACGGCGCGACCACATGGTGCGCTTGACGCGGGCGCGGCCCTTGAGCGTCTCCAGCGCCTTCTTCACCAGCGCCGGCTCGGACAGCTTGCGCATGCCGACATTGGCGACCTTGGCGGTCGGCACGCGCAGCGTCATCTTGTCCTTGATGAAGTTGATGACGAACAGCTCGAGCTTCGCGCCGGCGATCTCCTGCTCCTCGATGGCCAGGATCTGGCCGACGCCGTGAGCGGGATAGACGACGAATTCATTGGCCTTGAAGCCCTGACGCTGGGTCACGACCTTCTTTTCCTCGACCTTCGGCGCAGCGGCCGCCGGCTTCACGGCGGGCTTGGCGGCAGCAACGGGAGCCTTGGCAGGAGCAGCAACGGGAGCCTTCGACGCGGCGGGCTTGGCAGCGGGAGCCTTGGCGGCAACGGGCTTGACAGCAGGCTTGGCAGCGGTCGCTTTCGCGGCCGGTTTGGCAGTCTTGTTAGGCATTGCGCTTCTTTTGTTCTTCGAGGACTTTGCAGCCGGCGCCTTCGTCGCGGTCCGACCCTTGGATGCGCTACGGCTGGCCGCGGCGACTTTTTTGGCCTCCTTATGGGAAGCCCTCGCTGAAGTACTCTTTTTACGCGTTTTCTGTGACACAGCCTGCGCGCGGAAACTGCCACGCCCCTGTTCGACATTTGGTTTCACGGGAACCCAGCGGGGCCAACGGGGCTGACGGGTTCGGCTTAATGTGCCCAATATAGCACATTTCCCGCAAAAATCAATGATTTAGGGGTCTTGAGGGCTGGTTTTCGGCGACAGCGCCGCTATTAGGGTTAAGTTTGAGCCCGATTCAGTCGCCGGAGCCAGGGTTCGGAGAAAAATATTTCTCGAACTTGCCTTCCATGCCGTCGAATTCCTTGGCGTCGGCAGGTGATTCTTTCTTCTGGGTGATGTTCGGCCAGCTCTTGGCGTAGTCGGCGTTGACCGAAAGCCACTTTTCCAGGCCCGGTTCCGTGTCCGGCTTGATGGCGTCGGCGGGGCATTCCGGCTCGCACACGCCGCAATCGATGCACTCGTCCGGGTGGATGACGAGCATGTTGTCACCCTCGTAGAAGCAATCGACCGGGCAGACCTCGACGCAGTCGGTGTACTTGCACTTGATGCAGTTTTCAGTGACGACGTAAGTCATCCAACGCTCCGAAAAGCTCTTTTAAAAGTCGCGGCTTGCGTAGCGCGGATGGCCGGGCGCCGCAAGGTCGGGAAGGCCCGATCATGACCGCTTTGTGTGTTTGATCGACCAAGAAGTGAATTCGAAACGCAATTAATTGCGTTTCGCTTCGCTTAGCTCCTCGAAGAGCACCCGCGCCGCGGCAGCATCGCCACGGCGCTCGCTGAAGCCGGTGACCTTCAACACCCGCACGGTGCGATCGAGCGCGACGGTGATGACGTCGCCGATCTTGATCGCATGCCCCGGCGACTTTTCACGCTCACCGTTGACGCGAACGTGGCCCGACCCGACGAGCTCGGCCGCGGAGGTGCGCGCCTTCACCACCCGCGCGTGCCACAACCATTTGTCGAGGCGCTGCCGCTCGGTCGTGGGATTACTCCTTCCGGCCGGACAGCTGCTCTTTCAGCGCGGCGAGCTTGGCGAAGGGCGAGTTCGGATCGGCCGGACGATCGCGCTCGCGTGGGTTTGCGCTCGAGGCGTAGGGACGCAGCGACGGTCCGCCCTGGCGGTCGCGGCCCTTGTCGCGGTCACGGCCGCGGTTGTCACGGCCCTTGTCGCGATCTCCGCCGAACTTGCCCTTGTCGCGATCGCGTCCCTTGTTGTCGCGATCCTTGCCCTCGAAGCGGCGATTCCTGTCGTCGCGCCCCTCGGGACGCGGCGCGCCTTCGCCACCTTCGCGCGGCTTGCGGAAGTCTCTGCCGCCGTCCCTGCGATGGCCGCC
>NZ_AJQF01000504.1:0-13360 GCF_000261705.1 Bradyrhizobium genomosp. III
CAGCGGGCTCTTCCGCCGGCGGCGCAATGCCGGGGGCGTCTTCGGGCGTCACGGGGGCCTCCGGAGAGGCTTCCAGCACGGGCTCGGCCTCCTGGGCCGGCTCGTCCTGCACCTCCATGCCGGGCGCATCTTCGACGGTGACCGGCTCGGCGACCGCTTCGGTGGAGGGCTCCGCCGGCAGGCCGGCAACGGCCTCGGTCGAGGAGTCGGCGCTTTCTTCAGCCGGCGGCGTCTCGACCGCGACCGTTTCCACCACGGCCGGCTTTTGCGGCAGCGGCGGACGCTTCTCCATGCGATAGCCGAGCGCACGCAGCACCGAGGCGAAATCCTCGCCTGCGGAGCCGGTGAGCGAGGTCATCGCCTGCGTCACCACGAAACTGCGGCCATCGAAGGCGCCGGCCGGCTTTTCGCCGGACGCGTTCTCGCGCCAGGCCAGCGCCGGGCGGATCAGATCGGCAAGACGCTCCAGGATGTCGACGCGCACGGCGCGTTCGCCGGCCTGCTTGTAGCCGAGCACGCGATAGGCATCGCGCGGCAGCGCCTTGTCGACCGGGAACGAGGTACGGCCCGAGCTCGCCAGATGCTGCGCGCCCGACAGCGAGGACAGATCGACATTGTCCTGCTTCAGCGCCCACAACAGCGCTGCCAGCGCGCGCGCGGCAGGCTTCAAAAGGCCCGGGAAATAGATGTGATAGGCGCCGAAACGGACGCCGTATTTGCGCAGCACCGCGCGCGAGGGCTGGTCGAGATCCTTCAGCTCGTTCGCGATCTTGGGCCGCTCCAGCACGCCGAGCGCCTCGACGAGCTGATAGGCGATGCCGCGGGCGATGCCGGTGACGTCCTCGGCCTTGGAGAGCTCGAACATCGGCCCGAGCAGCTTCTCGACATGCGTCTTGAGCCAGAGCTCGAGCCGGGCCTGCACTTTTTCGCGCGGCGCCCCGGTGAGACGCTCGTCCGAGATGATGCGGATGCGCGGATGCAGCGCCTCCTCTGCGGCAGACAGCCGCGCCACGGCGTCGCCGGTCCAGCGGATGGTGCCTTCCGAGGTCAGCACGAACTGATCGTCCGGCGCGTTGCCGAGCTTTTCGGCGCGCGTGTTGATCTCGCCGGCGAGCACTGCTTGCGCTGCAGCCTGCAAGGCTTTCGCATCCGAACCAGCTTCCGCCGCATCCGGTGCAAAGGTGAAGCCGTCGAGGCGGCCGATGACATGGCCTTCGACGATGACTTCGCCGGTCTTGCCGATTTCAGTATTCAAGCTCGTGTTCTCCCGCAGGCGGCGCATCAATACACTGGTCCGGCGATCAACGAAACGCTCAGTCAAGCGTTCATGGAGCGCATCCGATAATTTATTTTCGACCTCGCGGGCGATCCCCTGCCAGCGTTCGGGGTCTTTCAGCCAGTCCGGGCGGTTGGCGACGAAGGTCCAGGTGCGGATCTGCGCGATCCGGGCCGACAGCGTGTCGATGTCGCCGTCGACGCGGTCGGCCTGGGTGATCTGGGCCTCGAACCAGGCGTCGGGGATGCAGCTCTTCCGCATCAGGAAGCCGTACAGCGTGGTCACCAGCTCGGCATGGGCGGCCGGCGACAGTTTCCGGTAATCGGGGACCTGGCAGGCCTCCCACAGCCGCTCCACCGCCGCCTTGCCATGCGCGATATCGCGCACCTCGACGTCGCGGGCGGCATGGTCGAGCACGCGCATGTCCTCGGCGACAGGGGCGCGCGTCAGCGCCTCGTGGCCTGGGGCGAGGTTCAGGGACACCTGGAGCGCGCCGAGCGAGGAGAAATCCAGCCTGGCGTTGCGCCATTGCAGCATCTTCACGGGATCGAAGGTGTGGTTCTGCAGCGCGTTGACGAGCTCGGGCTCGAACGGCGCGCAGCGGCCGGTGGTGCCGAAAGTGCCGTTGCGCGTGGCGCGGCCGGCGCGCCCCGCGATCTGCGCGAATTCGGACGGCGTCAGCCGGCGGAACTGGTAGCCGTCGAACTTGCGGTCGGAGGCGAAGGCGACGTGGTCGACGTCGAGATTGAGACCCATGCCGACGGCGTCGGTGGCGACGAGATAATCGACATCGCCGTTCTGGAACATCGCCACCTGCGCATTGCGGGTGCGCGGTGAGAGCGAGCCCAGCACCACGGCGGCGCCGCCATGCTGGCGGCGGATCAGCTCGGCGATGGCGTAGACTTCATCGGCCGAGAACGCGACGATCGCGGTGCGGCGCGGCTGGCGCGTGATCTTGCGATCGCCGGCGAATTCCAGCTGCGACAGGCGCGGCCGCGTGATCATGGAGACGCCCGGCAACAGCCGCTCGATGATCGGGCGCATCGTGGCCGCGCCCAGGAGCAGCGTCTCGTCGCGGCCGCGGCGGTTGAGGATGCGATCGGTGAAGACGTGGCCGCGTTCGAGATCGCTGGCGATCTGGACCTCGTCGACGGCGAGGAAGGAAACGTCGAGGTCGCGCGGCATCGCCTCGACGGTCGAGACCCAATAGCGCGGGCTCTTCGGCTTGATCTTCTCCTCGCCGGTGACGAGCGCGACCGCCTCGGCTCCGACCCGCGCGGCGATCTTGTTGTAGACCTCGCGCGCGAGCAGGCGCAGCGGCAGCCCGATCATCCCGGAAGGGTGCGCCAGCATCCGCTCGATGGCGAGATGGGTCTTGCCGGTGTTGGTCGGCCCGAGCACCGCAGTGACGCCGGCGCCAGGCACGCGATCGGACGGCGCGCGCTCGGAAGCGAAGGGGGAGGAGGAAAAGGGCATCTGGGGGATTAGGTAGTGGCGATTTGGGCGAATGTCAGTGCTGTTGTGGGCGGGGGCGGGCAGCGCTTGGAAGTCACCTCGCCCCGCTTGCGGGGAGAGGTCGGCGCAAAGCGCCGGGTGAGGGGGACTCTCCGCGAGTCCATCTGTCACCGCATCTGTGGAGACTCCCCCTCACCCCGACCCTCTCCCCGCAAGCGGGGCGAGGGAGAAAAACCTCGCGCAACTGTCTCACTTTGCGACGCTTTTCCCGTTGGTTTTAAGCTTCGGAACGACTCTAGAACGAATCGCGGCCGAATCGCTGACTCCCCCCGGAGTCATGTTCCGTTCACGCAACATGTCGCGGGAGTCTTGTTGGCTGCAACTAGATGGAGTTTTGGGCTGCCGTACAAGTGACGTTTCGATGGCGCAAAGCCTTAAGTTGGGGACGGCGCGGAGTCGAATCAGAATCGGGGAGGAGTCAAATGGATTCCAGGACCGGAGCCGCCGGGACCAATTTTTGCGAAAACAACCCCATGCACAGTAGGTAAGTGGTTGATTTTGCGAGATCCCTTACCCTCCCCTGGAGGGGGAGGGTCGGCACGCGAGCGAGCGAAGCGAGATTGCGTGACGGGGTGGGGTGATCTCTCCCCACGGGCAGTCTTCGTGTGGAGAGATCACCCCACCCCGCTCGCGCTGCGCGCGATCGACCCTCCCCCTCCAGGGGAGGGTAAACGGGACCACCGCCGCCGCTTACTGCGTCTTCGCCACGCGGGGCGGCTGCGCCGTGGTGATGAAGCTGGTCGCTTCCAGCATGGCCGGCCCCAGGGGCGTCGGCACTTTCAGCCAGAACGGGACCAGGACGCGGGTGCCGGCGACGGGGGCAAACGCGATCTCGATGTTGCGCTGGGCGGCGAGATATTTGATCACGGGGCGGTCGGGGATGTAGCCGGCGACAGGCACGAAATAGAGCGAACAAACCACCACCGGGCCGTGATAGCCCTTCTCCGCCTTCACGTTCTCCATGCGCTTGAAATCAAGCTTCAGATCGTAGCGCATGCGGCCGTCGAACACGGGGGCCGAGTTGTGGCAGGCGTCCGGCGAGACTGGGTCGCCATTGCCGGGCACGCGCAGCAGCGAGGCCGTCATGGGGTCCCAGACGCCGCGGCGATGCGCGTCGGTGACGACGATACGGTCCGGATCGACCGGCGGCTCCGGCAGAATGGCAAAATCCTTCACATTGCCCTTGTCGAGCGTGATGCGGATCTCTTCGGTCTTCTTCGAGGTGGTGGTGGAGGCCTGGTAGCCGGTCGCCACCAGCGCGCCGCCAACGATGCGCCCTTGGCTGGCGCCGGTGCCGGAGCCGCCGGTGAACGACTTCAGCAGCCCCGAGGTGCCGCCCGCGGCCGCCGCCGAGAACACGTCGTCCTGGATGTCGATATTCCAGCCGCCTTTGCCGACGGGAATGCCGGCCAGCGAGGCCTCATATTGCGCTTCGAGCTTACCCTGCGCCGCCGCGGGCACCGCGCCCCAGGCCAGCGCCAAGGGAAGGATCACGCCGCAAAGCGCCGCCAGCCAGCCGGCAAAGCGCGGGCGGACTGAGCGCTGTTCTGGCGCAAAAGGGGACGTTGTGAGCACGAAACAATCCAATCGGGGCGCGACGGTTGTTACTTAAGCCAAAAACCGCGGCGAGCAATGTGTCGGAGCGCATGAGGCCGGGAACTCCACCGGAGTCTTCAGGCGCGAATACGCCCTTTATGTGATGGTAAGGCGCGACAAACATTGCCGTTTTGGTGATCGGCTTCGCCTCTCCCGCTGCCTTTTCCCCCTCGCCCCGCTTGCGGGGAGAGGGTCGGGGTGAGGGGGGCTCTCCGCGAGGGCGGTGATAGTTGAGGTCATAGGCGGCCCCCTCCCCCGCGGAGACGCCCCCTCACCCGGAATCCGCGCTATTCGCGCGCATTCCGGCCTCTCCCCGCAGGCGGGGAGAGGCGAAAAGACCGTCCAAAACCTTGACTGCCCGCCCCTTCCCCCCTATACGTCCGCCCGCTCCCTGCAAGGACGAAAGAATTAGCCCCCGTGGCGCCCAGAATGGCGGCCGCACTCGTTAGGGGTTCGAAACTTAAGGATTTCTACCATGTCTCGCCGCTGCGAACTGACGGCCAAGGGCCCCCTCGTCGGCCACAAGGTCAGCCACTCCAACATCAAGACCAAGCGCCGCTTCCTGCCGAACCTCGTCAACGTGACGTTCATCAGCGAAGCCCTCGAGCGCAACGTGCGCCTGCGCGTCTCGACCAACGCGGTCAAGAGCGTCGACCACAATGGCGGCCTCGATGCCTTCCTGCTCAAGGCCAAGGCCGACCTTCTGTCGCCCCGCGCCCTCGAGCTGAAGCGCGCCATCCAGAAGAAGGTCGGCCCGACAGCCGCACCGGCCAAGAAGGCCAGCTAAAGTTTTTCGGAAATTGGGCGGGGGCTAGGTTGCGTCGCGTGGCGTAGGTCTAGCTAGTGTGAGTTTGCGTTGCGGCCGGATCGGAAGATCCGGCCGTTTTTGTTTTTGGGGCCGGCGAAGAATGCACAAGAAGCGCATCGGGCCAATAGACAAGCTCTAGTTGTCGCCCACAGCTCTCGTTAAGCTTCGGCTTTCAATTATACGAGTCTGCATGCATGCGAATTACCTCTTTTGAACTGGTCAATGTGGGACCGCTGAAGCGAATCTCCGTCCGCGGCATGGCCGACATCGTTGTGTTCGCCGGCCCCAATGGTGTCGGAAAAACCCACATTAGTTCCGCGTTGATTGGCTTCGCCCAAAATCCGGGGGCGTCTCCAAATGTGCACATGACGGTCGAGGCTACCTGTGATGACGAACGCGAACGATGGGGCAAGTCAACACTAGACCCTCGAAATGGCAATGACGCGGGACTGCTACGAACAACATTGCAGAGAAATCAAAGACGCAATCAGTACAAAAGTTCATTTCTCAATTTCGACAGCGATCGAGCAATCCGAAACGTATCACAATATGTATTCGGCTGGGACATCGGCGATCCTCTATCAGAAGAACTAAGCTGGAGTATGTCGTTTGTCCCAATGTCGAACCGTCACGACGACGTCCGCCACTCATTGTTCAGGATGGTAGAAGGCCAAAAAAGGCAAATTGCGGAGGAAGCACTTACTCGTCAACGCGCTGGCGAGACATCTATGCCGTTGGACATCCCAGACATTCTCCGGCCATTTAAGGATGCCTTTTGGCATCTGTTGGCGCCCAAGAAGCTCATTGAAGTATACACGCGACCAACAAATCTATTTTGAAACGGAAGGTGTAAAGCTGCCTATCGAACGCCTTAGCTCAGGCGAACGCGAAGTAATCAATATTGTGTTCGATTTTATCTTGCGAGGCCCTGAAGATTGCATAGTCGTTTTCGATGAGCCCGAACTGCACCTTCACCCCGAGCTCAGCTACAAACTTCTGCAAACGCTGGTTTCTGCAGGCAAACGCAATCAATTCTTGTTCTCTACTCATTCACCAGAAATAATATCTGCGTCGCTCGAAAATACGGTCGTATTCGTGAGACAGCCTCAAGCCGACCTCGACAACCAGGCCCTGATTGTCAATCGAGACGATCAAACGCATCACGCTCTGCAGGCACTAGGTCAATCGATAGGCGTAATATCTCTCGGAAAAAAGCTAGTTCTAATCGAAGGCGAAGAAGCCAGCCTCGACAAGTTGACGTATAGCGCGATCCTCAAAAACCGCTTTCCGGAATTTGTTCTTGTGCCAGCCGGCGGCAAAGATTCGATTAGATCGTTTGCGGATGCATACTCGAACATAGTGAGTAAGACGATCTGGGGTGTCCGCTTCTATCTTCTGTGCGATCGCGATGCTGCAATTATTATCGGCCGCAATGCGGTCACGAAAGATGAATCGAACCGAGTAACGGCTTTGCCTAGGTATCACCTGGAAAACTACTTTCTAGATGAGCAGACCTACGCGACCTGCTTCCAACAAATCGAGCCTCCTGATTCATGGCTTCGGAACGCCGCAGAGATAAGGAAGCGATTACTAAAAATTGCTGGGGAAGCTGTCCCGTATGCAGTTGCGCTGAACGTCACTGCGGAGATCCGAGCGAAAGTTGGCAATGTGAGCGTGATGCCCAGAGGGGCAGTTGAAGCAAGATCGCCAGCAGCCTTGTGTCAATTGATGCAAGCGAAATTGGACAATGAACTAACTCGCGTTCAAGTAGGGCTGGACAGAAGATTGGTGAGCGACTTAGTCAACTCGGAATTCGAGCGACTCTCAAAAGCGGTCGCAACTGACGATCCAATATGGAGAGCCGACCTTCCAGGCAGATTTATACTCAACAAATTCGCGTCGGAGGCGGATATATCTGTTGGCCGACTCAAGCAGCTGTACCTGCACAACGTAGAACCAGAGAAGGTCTTCCAAGATATCATTGCTATTTTCGAACGATTCAGAAGCGCGGCCTAACCGCTCAGGCTCCGCCTAGAGCACTTCAAGTCGTTGAGACCACTAGACATGAAAAATTTGGTTATTTGCTGCGACTGGATAAACAGCGAACGCGGCGACAACATTTCTAATGTGTTGAAGTTCTACCATTGCCTCCGAAAGAATGAGAGCAACACGGTTCGACAACTAGTCTACTACGATCCAGGCGTTGGAACACCGGGCCCAGGGGAGACTTCCTGGATTAGATTACGAGAAAATGTTCGTACGACGATTGGAATTACAACAGGCTACGGATTCGACGAGAATGTACTGTCAGCCTATGATTTTTTGATACGAAATTATCAAGAGGGAGATCATATCTACCTTCTCGGATTCTCCTGCGGAGCGTTCGCGGTGCGCGCACTTGCGGGCTTAATCCATGCCGTGGGATTACTTTATCCAGAACAGGCTAATTTTAAGTCAAGTAGGCTGATTGCCTACAAGCAATCCTCAGATTTCCAGAATAGCACATCAACCGCAACTGTCGGCTATGACAACCTCACCTATCTGACAACATACTGGCCAACTCGTTGGCCGACCATTCACTTCATCGGAGTCTGGGACACGGTGGCGAGCGTGATCGTTCCGCGCGCCGACCGATTGTTCTTGCCAAGCCTGGAGGAACTCGCCTTCACGCTACGCAACCCCAGCGTCAAAATTTTTCGACAAGCAATCGCTATCGACGAACGGCGCTGCATGTTTCGCCTGAAAAAATGGGATGACTCCCAAGAATTTGTTCGTGATCGATTTGCTCAAGTCGTCAGGACCGAACCGCAAGACAGTTTGCAAGTTTGGTTTGCTGGCGTTCACGCAGATATTGGCGGCGGGTATCCAGAAGCTGAGAGCGCGCTATCAAAATACCCCCTTCTCTGGATGATTGAAGAAGCCGCGAAATGTGGCCTCAACTTTGATCCGCAAATTGTAAGTCAACTTGCTTGGGGAATGCCGGCACCGGGCAACCCGTTCAAGCATAGTGCCCCTGATATCGCTGGCATCGCGCATGATTCAATGACAAGTGCTTGGCGAGTGATCGAGTATATTCCAAAAAGTGCTGTATACAGAGAATGGCCGGAACGAAGGTCGTTGCTGGGCTTTTACGTTCCTGATTGTGAGCCGCGCGTCATTCCCGAAGGCGCAATACTTCACGAGTCTGCGATTAGGCGGATGAACGAATTGCCGAGTTACCGACCAGTCAATGTCCCCCATACTTACGGCACCTTCCCGCTGTCCCTTCCCCCGCTCTGAGTGCTGCGATTTTGGTGGTAAGCAAAACTGCGGATTGCTTGTATCGGCGCACGCTTGCGACCAAATTCCCGCTATACCCGCCCCGGTAGCATCCGCCCGAGGCGCATCCCGTGGATCACGCAGCCAACACCGACACAACCCCTCCTCGAAAACCTCGTCATCTGCTGTGACGGCACCGGCAACGAGATCTCGGAAAACATCTCCAACGTCCTGAAGCTCTACGGCTGCCCTCCGCGAGACCAAACCCAGCCGCTGCAGATGGTGCTCTCCGATCCCAGGATCGGCCCGGTGCCGCCACCGGTAAACAGCACCGCGCGCGCGTTAACCGTTCATTAACCAACGCACCCTAGCCTGCTGTAATCGTCCAGCCATCATTAGCTCGAAATGCCTTCCCGGTTCGCTCCAGGAGAAGCGCCGATGTGCGTTGCGTTGTTGACGTATGCCGATCTCAGTGCCCGCCTCGATATCTCGCGCGAGGCCGCGCGGTCGCTGGCGCGACGACGCCGGCTGCCGCGCTCGCGTTCGGATGACGGCAAGGCCCTGGTGAGCGTTGATCTCGACGAGCTCCGGTACACGCCCCGCCCGCGACGTGCCCGCCGGGCAGACCCGATTGCCGCCTCCATGGCAAGGATCGAGGCCGTCAAGACCGAGGCCTTCAAGGCGGAGATCGCGCGGCTCGAAGACGTTGCAACTGCCTACAGGGCCGTGTTCGAGCGCGAGCGGGAGCGCGCCGATCGCCTCGTCGTCGAGTTGCAGCAGGCGACCGCCGAGACCATGGCAGCCAATGCGTGGGCGGCACGACTGGAAGACGAAGTGACGGCGCTGCGGAGCGATCGCCGGGGCGGCTCGATCGCGGGACACGCTGCGCGGCGATTAGGACATCTGGCCGCCGCCATCGTCAAAGCAGATCGCGCGGCTAGAGCGCGATGAGATTGGGATGAATCGTCATCGCGCTCCAGGTTTTTGTTCGAGCATGATCTCCGCGCAAACGCGTTGCGCGTTTGTCGCGAGGGAAAACCGCTTCGCACTTTGCGCTCACGCGGCCCTTCGGGTCCGGATCATGCTTTTGCAGGTAGCACTCGAAGACTTCTCCATCCCCGGCTTGCCGGACCAATCGCGAGGGACAAATGGCTGGCAATATCGATATTCATGAAATGAAGGCCCGCATCGTCGTGTTCGGTGTCGGCGGCGCAGGCGGCAATGCCGTCAACAACATGATCACGGCCGGGCTGCAAGGGGTCGAGTTCGTGGTCGCCAACACCGACGCGCAGGCGCTGGCCATGTCGAAGGCGAAGCACCTCATCCAGCTCGGCACACATGTCACCGCAGGCCTCGGCGCCGGCTCGCAGCCGGAACTGGGCCGCGCCGCAGCCGAGGAGGCCATCGATGCGATCCGCAATCAGTTGACCGGCGCGCACATGGTGTTCGTGACGGCCGGGATGGGCGGCGGCACCGGCACCGGAGCTGCACCCGTCGTCGCCAGGACCGCGCGCGAGCTCGGCATTCTCACGATCGGCGTGGTCACCAAGCCGTTCTACTTCGAGGGCCAGCGCCGCATGCGCTTTGCCGAGGCCGGCATCGAGGAGCTGCTGAAGACGGTCGACACCCTCCTGATCATCCCGAACCAGAACCTGTTCCGGGTGGCCAGCGACAAGACCACATTCGCCGATGCCTTCGCCCTTGCCGACCAGGTGCTTTATTCGGGCGTGGCCTGCATCAGCGACCTCATCGTCAAGGAAGGCCTGATCAATCTCGATTTTGCCGACGTCCTCTCCGTCATGAAGGAGAAGGGCAAGGCCATGATGGGACGAGGCGAGGCCTCCGGCGAGAAGCGCGTGCTCGCCGCCGCCGTCGCCGCGATCTCCAATCCGTTGATCGAGAACCCCTCGATCAAGCGCGCCAGTGGTCTCATCATCTCCATCACCGGCGGCAAGGATCTCATGCTGTACGAGGTCGACGAAGCGGCCAGCCGCATTCGCGACGAGGCCGACCCGGACGCCAACATCATCGTCGGCGCGTCCTTTGACGAAAGCCTCGAAGGCATCGTCCGCGTCTCGGTGGTGGCGACCGGTATCGACAATCTCGACCCGGCGCAGGCGCTGCCGGTGGAAACCGCCCTCACGCAGCTCGCCGGCAGGCTGCGCAACGACAGCCGCCGCATCGCCGATCGCATCGAGCGCAGCGCACCCATTCCGCAAGCGGGCAGCCCGCCGCTCCGCCCGCAGCCGCACCACCCCGTGGGGCCACCGGCACGGCCGGGCCTGGACCATGCGCGGCAGGCGGCGCTTCAGCCGCTCGATCCTTACGGCCGCGCGCCTGCGCGCAATGCGCCCGACGAGGCCGTTCTCGATATCCCGGCCTTCCTGCGCCGCGCCGCCAACTGAGGGGTCGAGAGAGCCGCGGTTCCTTGCATGTCGACTACGGAGTCCAACAACAGGTCGTCATCCCGGGGCGCGACGAAGTCGCGAGCCCGGGATCCATAACCACCATCGTGAGTATGGATTCCGGGCTCGCGCCAAGAGGCGCGCCCCGGAATGACGGAGTAAACAACAACTCTCCCGCTTTGGCGGGCGCCTCACCATGAATGTTTGATATCTCGCCGCGGAAACGAGTCCTCATCCTGAGGAGCCCGCCTCGATCGGGCGTCTCGAAGGATGCGCCGCAACGAAACCAGCCGCCGATGCTTCACGCTGCCGTGCTGCGCGGGCTCTCCGCGGTTTCCTTCTTGTCCGACTCCTTGTCGCGCGACAGCCAGGCCGGAAAACGAAGCAGGCGTTCGTTGGGGTCTTTCGGCAGCTCGATGGGCGGCGCTTCAACGGCCGAACTCGGCAAGTCCAGCGCTGCCTGTCCGGATCGCACCGCATCCGCACGCTGATCCAGTTCGCGCAAGAGGGGATCGAGCACGCTGTCGATCTCAGTCGCCACCGACACGAGGAAACTATTGAGCTCGCGCGCCTCGGGCACGACGGCCGCAGCCTGCTCGATCGCGCTCGAGAGACCGTCGACGACGGGCGCAAACGCGCCGGCGGCCTGCTTGACTCGCGTCTTGATCAATTCGATCTCGCTCAGGACGCGCTCACGCTCCCGCCTTTTCTTCTCTTCAGAAAGGCGGGCTTCGATTTCGGCGATCTGCGCCGTCAGGGTCGTGGCTTCGGATGCGAGCGCATCGCGTCGTCCGCGCGCGCGATCGAGATCGCGGCTGAGATTGTCCACTAAGTCGTCCTTTCCGAACATGGCTTTGCTCCGTAGGACAGGCGCTTTGCCCTGTAGGACGGCCCTGGCGCGAACCGCCAGCCTCGCCACCGACCGGATGGCCGGATCGGCCGAAACAGGCATCAACCTCGGTCGCGTCACATGGGCCGACATGGTGATCCCCCCATCGTCAACATTAGGCAACCGCATGGTTAACAAGGGGTTAATATCAACAGATGAGGGGCAATGGGGCCGTCCGTGTCCCCTACCCCCGAAAATCAATGCTCCGCAGCACGATCCCCGGCGGAGTGCCTTCGAACTCCGTCGCCTGGTACTTCCGTCCCGCGCAGGCTTCGATGCGCTCGCGCAGGCGGGTGAACTGGGCTTCGCGCTCATTGGGGCGGGCGCGCGGGCCGCGCTCGAGATCGTCCATGGCGGAGGTCGAGATCGCGCAGGCGAATTCCTTCGCGCCGTCCTGCATCGAGAACTGGACGATGCCGCGGTCCTGGTCGTGGCCGATGAAACGGCCGCTGGTGAGCGTCATGGGGTTACTCCTGTACTGCGCGCGTCCCGGCCTGGTGCGCCATTGCGCAACGGGGGGCCGGGACCTGTGACCCGGTCGGCTTGATTCAAGCACGCCGTGGCACGAGCATCTGCAACAACTCAATTCCGTGGCTATGGGTCCTGGATCTGCGCTTCGCTTGTCCGGGACGACACCCGTGGGGCGGCCGCCTTCAGCCGTCGCCGTTGAGCCTTGCGAAATCGTCGAACAGGGCGGCCACCAGCGCGCGGTGGCGGGTGTCCTCGGCGGGCAGGCCGGCGGCATAGAGGTTGAGCAGATAGCGGGCCTTCACCGCGGCTTCCGGCCACGACATCGCCGGCACCGTCAGCATGCGGCTTTCGAGATCGGCCTCGCGCTCGCGCAGCTCGCGGACATTGTTCTCGACCTCGGACAGCGCGCGGCGCAGATCGGTGGCCTTTTGCGCGGCCATGCCGCGGTGCTTGTCGAGCTCGACCGGAACATCAGTCATGGGCGGTCGCATCGATGCGTTGAGCGTCCGCGAGGTCGACCGAGCCGATCGCATGCACTTCCGTGATGTCGCCGCGCGCGCCCTCCTTGGGCACCGTGATCATGGTGGCGACGCGGCGCCAGGCGGCGAACGACAGGCCCTCGATCATCTCCTCGTCGGTGACGACCTCGTAGCGGCCCGCCGGCAGTTCGCGCGCAATGCCGCGGATGTGAAACGGATGCTTGAACGTCACGAATTCGTGCCGCGAGCGGATGGTCATGCGCGCCTGCCTTTCAAAAAGAGGGGCCCCACCGGACGCTGGCGAGCGCGAGCATGCGCGCGTTGCGCGGCAATAGCCAGCGTTATTGTCGGCGGCGCGCGCGGCGTTTTAGCCCTCGCTATCGGCGCGGTGCAGGCGTAGAGTCATCGCATCACCGCACATCTCGCAACGGCTTCGACCGGTGACTGAGGGTCACGTGCGCTCCCGCCGCAAGTTCGAGCAGGAGCAAGCATGTCGCAGTTTCGCCTTTCCGAATGGATCGTGCCGCCGGTGGTGGTTCCGCTGTTCCTTCTGCTGCTGGTGTGCGCGGCGGCCATCTTCAATGGCTAGGGCCATTCGCGTGCCCTATCTCGTCAGCGCCACCAACGAATATGGCTGCGCCAATCTCGGCCGCGGCAGCGCCA
>NZ_AJQF01000505.1:0-257 GCF_000261705.1 Bradyrhizobium genomosp. III
CTGCGCGACGGCGCCATCGACGTGAGGGTCTGCACGCCGCGCGGACGCGTGCTGCAATCGGACGAACTGGACGAACTCGCACCCCCAGATAAATCTCAGAAGGAGACCGACATGGCCAAGGGACAGCAACGCGGCAATCGCGAGACCAAGAAGCCGAAGAAGGACAAGGCCAAGGTGATCGCGGCAGCGCCGAGCCGCAAGGATGTGGCCTGGCAGCCGGATTTCGGACCGGGGAAGAAGAAGTAGCGGCTTTCTTC
>NZ_AJQF01000506.1:0-30155 GCF_000261705.1 Bradyrhizobium genomosp. III
CAAGCTACTGTCCGAATTTGCGGGGCCAGCTCTGTGTCCCTCGGCATGTACAACGCACGCGAAGACATCGATGTGATCGTGCGTGCCCCTTATCAAGGCGCGACGATGCTCGTGTGATCTAACGAGCCTAAGAAGTTCACGTGGCGTCGAGGTAGCTCGCCTTGAGATCTAGAGCGCGAGATCGCGCACGTCATTACATCGCAGGTGAGCACCTGTAGGTTTCAATAAGTATGAAGGATTGGAAGCCAGACTTGCGGCCTGCTTCCGCCTTACACCGCAGAGCGTTGCTGTCGCGCATAAACTCAAAAACTCCGCCGTGAATTTCACGCGCGGCCGCCTTGTTCCATTTCGAACACCGCCAAACCAAGAGTCCCTCGCAAAGGCGAGATGTCGGATTCGCAACAACAGCCCGTCACCGTACAAGTCGCGCTAAGAAACTGTTGTTGTTCTAGTTTTAGTGCTCATGAGACCCTGGCATGCCGGTTGCAAAGTCTTGGATCAAGAAGCCGCCCTCCCAACAGCTAACCTTTTAAAGGACACCAGATGAGTCTCGCCACGACCAACAGCGTCGCAGAAATCAGGGCTCGCAACAAAGAGCTGATCGAGGAGGTGCTGAAGGTCTATCCGGAGAAAACCGCGAAAAGGCGTGCCAAGCACCTCAACGTGCACCAAGCAGGTAAGTCGGACTGCGGGGTGAAGTCCAACATCAAATCCATACCCGGCGTGATGACGATAAGAGGGTGCGCCTATGCAGGGTCGAAGGGGGTGGTCTGGGGACCAATCAAGGACATGGTTCATATCAGCCATGGCCCGGTTGGCTGCGGCCAATATTCATGGGGCTCGCGGCGCAACTATTACGTTGGCACCACGGGCATCGATAGCTTCGTGACTCTGCAGTTCACCTCCGACTTCCAGGAAAAGGATATCGTATTTGGCGGCGACAAGAAACTGGACAAAATCCTTGATGAAATCCAAGAGCTGTTTCCACTCAACAACGGCATTACGATACAATCAGAGTGCCCGGTAGGGTTGATCGGTGACGATATCGAGGCGGTGTCAAGGGCGAAATCCAAAGAATATGGAGGCAAGACCATCGTGCCGGTCCGTTGTGAGGGCTTTCGGGGTGTGTCGCAGTCACTAGGCCATCACATTGCAAACGATGCGGTACGCGATTGGATTTTCGGGCATATCGAGGCCGAGGGCAAACCAAAGTTCGAGCCGACACCATACGATGTTGCGATCATCGGAGACTACAATATCGGCGGCGATGCTTGGTCATCGCGAATTCTGCTTGAAGAGATGGGACTACGGGTAATCGCGCAGTGGTCCGGCGACGGTTCACTGGCCGAGCTCGAAGCAACGCCGAAGGCAAAGCTCAACATTCTGCATTGCTACCGTTCCATGAACTATATCTCACGCCACATGGAAGAGAAGTTCGGCATCCCTTGGTGCGAGTACAACTTCTTCGGACCTTCAAAGATCGCGGACTCACTGCGCAGGATTGCGGGTTATTTTGACGACAAGATCAAGGAAGGCGCCGAGCGAGTGATCGAGAAGTATCAGCCGCTGGTGGACGCCGTGATTGCAAAATATCGCCCGCGCCTCGAGGGCAAGACGGTGATGCTGTACGTCGGCGGCCTTCGTCCGCGTCATGTGATTGGCGCGTACGAGGACCTCGGGATGGACGTCATTGGCACTGGCTACGAGTTCGGTCACAACGACGACTATCAGCGCACAGCTCAGCACTACGTGAAAGACAGCACCCTCATCTATGATGACGTCAATGGCTATGAGTTCGAGCGCTTCGTCGAAAAACTCCAGCCTGATCTTGTCGGCTCAGGCATCAAGGAAAAGTACGTTTTCCAAAAGATGAGTGTGCCGTTCCGGCAGATGCATTCGTGGGACTATTCGGGTCCATATCACGGTTATGACGGCTTTGCGATCTTCGCGCGCGACATGGACATGGCCGTCAACTCGCCAATTTGGAAAAGAACGAAAGCTCCCTGGAAGGAAGCGCCGAGCGCCAAGCTCCAGGCTGCAGAATAACGCAACTCGTCTCGCTCTCCGGGAAAGCCCGGGCGATTCCAATCTGATAGTGAAGGATTTCACCGATGCCGCAGAGTGCCGAACACGTGCTCGATCATGTCGAACTGTTCCGCGGTCCAGAATACCAGCAAATGCTGGCGAAGAAGAAGATATTCGAGAATCCGCGCGATCCTGCCGAGGTCGAACGTATCAAGGAATGGACCAAAACGGCCGAATATCGCGAAAAAAACTTCGCGCGGGAGGCGCTGGCGGTAAATCCGGCGAAGGCGTGTCAGCCGCTTGGCGCCGTATTCGCCTCTGTCGGCTTTGAGCGCACGCTGCCCTTCGTCCACGGCAGCCAAGGCTGTGTGGCCTATTACCGCAGTCATTTGTCGCGGCACTTCAAGGAGCCTAGCTCCTGTGTCTCTTCATCAATGACGGAAGATGCTGCCGTATTCGGCGGTCTGAACAACATGACCGACGGGCTCGCGAACAGCTACAAGATGTACAAGCCCAAGATGATTGCGGTTTCCACAACCTGCATGGCCGAAGTGATCGGCGATGACCTGAACGCCTTCATCAAGACGTCGAAAGAAAAGGGCTCGGTTCCGGCAGACTTCGACGTGCCGTTCGCCCACACGCCCGCATTCGTTGGCAGTCACGTCACCGGCTACGACAATGCCCTCAAAGGCATTCTGGAGCATTTTTGGGACGGCAAGGCCGGAACAGCGCCGAAGCTGGAGCGCAAACCGAATGGAGCGATCAACATCATTGGCGGGTTCGATGGATATACCGTCGGGAACCTTCGCGAGATTAAGCGCATCTTGGAATTGATGGGCATCCAGCACACAGTTCTCGCCGACAATTCTGAAGTGTTCGACACTCCGACAGACGGCGAATTCCGGATGTATGACGGTGGTACGACGCTGAAGGATGCGGCGAACGCGATTCACGCCAAGGCGACCATCTCCATGCAGCAATGGTGCACGGAAAAAACGCTGTCATTTGCGGCAGAGCATGGCCAGGACGTTCTATCCTTCAACTACCCGGTAGGCTTATCAGCAACGGATGACTTTATCGTCGCGCTGTCACGCATCAGCGGCAAGGAGATTCCGGAGCAACTCGCGCGAGAACGTGGCCGCTTGGTTGATGCCATTGCCGACTCAAGCGCTCATGTTCATGGCAAAAAGTTCGCGATCTATGGCGATCCGGATCTTTGCTATGGATTGGCTGCGTTTCTGCTCGAACTCGGCGCCGAGCCGACCCATGTGCTGTCCACCAATGGCAACAAAGCGTGGCAGGAGAAAATGCAGGCGCTGCTTGCAAGCTCGCCATTTGGACAGGGCTGCCAAGTCTATCCGGGGCGGGATCTCTGGCACATGCGTTCACTCTTGTTCACCGAGCCGGTCGATTTTCTGATTGGCAACACCTATGGGAAGTATCTGGAGCGTGATACCGCAACGCCACTGATCCGCATCGGCTTTCCGATTTTCGACCGGCATCACCATCACCGCTCCCCCATATGGGGCTATCAGGGCGGTCTGAATGTGCTGGTCAAGATCCTGGACAAGATCTTCGACGAGATCGACAACAAGACCAACATTCTTGGCAAAACCGACTACAGCTTCGACATCATTCGTTGATGAGCAACTACACGTGCCATCGTCCAGGACTGGACGATGGCACGAGCACATAACGGTTGAGTTTACAATTTGTTGCCCTGAGAGGAAGCAGGATGAGTTCACTGGCGGCCACGGTCCAGGATATCTTCGACGAGCCGGGCTGCGCCAAGAATGGCAGTAAGTCTGAGGCGGAACGCAGGAACGGCTGTACCAGACAGTTGCAGCCGGGTAGCGCTGCGGGTGGCTGTGCTTTCGACGGCGCGAAGGTTGCGCTGCAGCCGTTCACCGATGTCGCTCACTTGGTACATGGCCCGATCGCGTGCGAAGGTAATTCCTGGGACAATCGCGGCGCGGCGTCGTCCGGCTCGGATTTGTGGCGCACCGCTTTCACAACCGATTTGAGCGAAACCGATATTGTATTCGGAGGCGAGAAGCGGCTGTGCAAAGCGATCAAGGAGATCATCGACAAGTGCGATCCGCCCGCAATCTTCGTCTATCAAACCTGCATCCCGGCGATGATCGGCGATGACATCAATGCAGTCTGCAAGGCAGCGTCGCGAAGATTCTCAAAACCGGTGATCCCGATCAATTCTCCGGGCTTCGCCGGTTCGAAAAACCTCGGTAACAAGCTCGCGGGCGAAGCCTTGCTCGACTACGTGATCGGCACGCGAGAACCGGACTACACCACGCCGTACGACATCAATCTGATCGGAGAATACAACCTTTCAGGAGAGCTCTGGCAGGTGAAGCCAGTGTTAGACGAGCTTGGAGTGCGAATTCTCTGCTGCATTTCGGGCGATGGCAAATACCGCGAAGTCGCTTCATCTCATCGCGCGCGGGCGGCAATGTTGGTGTGCTCAAAATCCATGATCAACGTGGCACGCAAGATGGAGCAACGTTACGGGATCCCATTCTTCGAGGGGTCGTTCTACGGTATTCAGGATTCAAGCGAATCGCTACGCCAGATCGCCCGCTTATTGGTTGAGCGCGGCGCCCCGGCAGATCTGCTCGGGCGCACCGAAGCGGTGATCGCGCGCGAGGAAGCGCGGGCGTGGGCTGCCATCCAGCCGTACAAGCCGCGACTCGAAGGCAAAAGGGCCTTGTTAATGACCGGCGGTGTCAAGTCATGGTCGGTCGTCTCGGCGCTCCAGGAAGCCGGGCTGGAATTAGTCGGAACCAGTGTGAAGAAATCGACCATGGAAGACAAGGAGCGCATCAAGGAGCTCATGGGGCAGGATGCCCACATGATCGACGACATGACTGCGCGCGAAATGTACAAGATGTTGAAGGACGCAGAAGCGGACATCATGCTATCGGGCGGCAAGTCGCAATTTGTCGCGCTGAAGGCGGCGGTGCCATGGGTCGATATCAACCAGGAGCGTTGCCACGCCTATATGGGCTATGCCGGAATAGTCAAGCTGGTGGAGGAGATCGATAATTCGCTCTCAAGCCCGATGTGGGAGCAGCTACGTCGGCCAGCGCCATGGGAGGCTTTGGCCAAAGCGCGGGAGCAGATGCAGTCCATGGCCGCGATCGCCGGCGATCCGGTCCTCGCCGAAACAGCGCGCCGCGCGAGGAATATCTGCGTGTGTAACAGGGTTGATCTGGGCACGATTGAGGACGCAATCTCCGTGCACGGCTTGAGGAGCGTCGCAGCGGTCCGAGAGCATACCAATGCGGCCGGTGGCTGCTGTCAAGGACGCATCGAAGATATGTTGATGTCCGAGCCATCTGATATGCGACAGGCCGCAGAGTAGGGAGTCGCCATGGCCCTGGTCACGGCGCCGACAAAAGCCTGCGTTGTCAACCCGCTGAAGATGAGCCAGCCGATCGGCGGCGCATACGCCTTCATGGGGCTGCGCGGTGCGATGCCGCTTCTGCACGGCTCACAGGGGTGCACATCCTTCGGTCTCACGCTCTTTGTCCGGCACTTCAAAGAAGCAATACCGCTGCAGACCACCGCGATGAGCGAGGTCGCGACCGTACTCGGCGGATATGAAAATTTGGAGCAGGCGATACTTAACATCTCCAAGCGCGCTAAGCCGAAGATCATCGGAATCTGCTCGACCGGTGTCACCGAGACCAACGGCGACGATGTGGAAGCGTACCTCAAACTAATCCGGAGTGCGTATCCGCAACTCACAAAGTTGCCGCTCGTATATGTATCAACGCCTGATTTCAAGGGCGCGTTCCAGGATGGGTGGGAGAAGGCAGTTGCACGCATGGTGGAGGTGCTGGTGGACCGGCCAAGTGCCAATGGCCTGCGGGATCCCTCGAAGGTAAATGTTCTACCGGGGTGTCACCTGACGCCCGGCGACCTTGATGAACTCCGTGCCTTGCTGGAGGATTTCGGATTGTACCCCTCCTTTCTCCCTGACTTGGCGGGATCGCTCGACGGGCATATCCCCGATGAGTTTACGTCAACGACCATCGGCGGCATTGACGTCGACGAGATCGCGAGCATGGGGCGCGCAGGGTGGACCATTGCAATCGGTGCGCAGATGCAGCGCGCGGCTGAGGTCATGCAGACTAAAACCGGGGTGCCTTTTCGTGTGTTCGAGCGACTGTGTGGTCTTCATCCAAACGACGATTTCATGATGTTTTTGAGCGAGATTAGCGGGCGCCCGATACCCTCGAAATATCGACGCCAGCGCAGTCAGCTCGCCGATGCTATGTTGGACGCGCACTTCCATATTGGCGGCCGCAAAGTCGCGATCGGTGCCGAGCCAGACCTTCTGTTCGATTTATCCGGCATGCTGCACGATATGGGCGCGCAGGTGACCGTCGCCGTGACGACCACTCAGTCTGAGGTGATCGAGCGAATCAGGACCAAGGAGGTTCTCATTGGTGACCTCGAAGATCTGGAAGGATTTGCAAAAGAAAAGCATTGCGATCTGCTGATCACGCATTCGCATGGAAGGCAAGCGGCGGGGCGGCTGAAAGTGCCGTTCTATCGCGTAGGTTTTCCGATATTCGATCGGCTTGGCGCGGGCCACCAAGTATCCGTCGGCTATCGTGGTACCCGCAATGTGATCTTCCAAATCGCCAATCTCGTGATCGCGCATCGCGACGAGAACGACCGACCTACACCCGATAGGTGGCGGACCACGCCCGGACTGCCACAACACGTGGGGCATCGCCGCTCCACTGGCGCGCCTGAAAGGTCAATTGCATGAAGGTCGCTTTTGCCACTCAGGATCTGAGACGCGTCGATGCTCATTTTGGCTGGGCAAAGAATATTGCAATCTACGATGTCGCGCCCAGCGGGCATGTCTTTCTTAAAGCTATCGAGTTTGAGGGCGATCTTGAGGAGGACGGCAGTGGTGACAAGTTGGCGCCAAAGATCCAGGCGATCAAGGATTGCGCCATCCTATACGTCGCGGCCATTGGTGGTGCCGCGGCTGCGCGAGTGGTGGCCAGCAAAATTCATCCTATCAAGGTGAGCAAACCGGAAAGCATTCACGTGTTGCTGGAAAAGCTCGAGTCGGTGCTGAAGGGCACGCCACCTCCCTGGCTGCGCAAGGTCCTTGCAAAGGACCAACCGCGATCGTTTGAGTTCGACGAATGAGATGATATGACCGCAAAAATAGCGCAGCAGGGCAGCGTCGTCGACGCACCATTTCTAATCGAGTTAGTCAAGCTTTGGCGCGCCCAGGATACCAATGAAGCCTGGGAAGGGAAGAGCGACCTTGATCTGCTCGAACCCTATATCCTGAACAGGGAGAGACGACGCGCATTGCCGATCATCGGTGATCCCGATCCCAATACACTATGGCGGCTTGAGTTGTTCTTCAATGCGGTCGGCCTGTCAGTAGAGAGGGAGACCGGCATTATGGTTCAGCCGATCCTGAAGCTGCATCATGAAGGCTTCGGGCGCATAGTGCTCATCGCAGGGCGGTTGGTCGCCGTAAACAAGCAGCTGCGCGACGTGCATCGCTTGGGATTCGATAATTGCGTCAAGCTGGCTCAAGAGGGGGATAGATATGTCAGCGAGGGAATTGGCCTGATTCGGAAATTTCCAGACGTGGCTAACTATTGAGGATACTCACTCATGGGCGATCAGTGAAATACTGAAGGCCGAACTAAAGAAAGTGTCCGCCAAGGCGATACAGGCCAAGATGGATCTGCACGACCTTTCGGAAGAATTGCCCATCAACTGGACGTCGATTATGGCGGTGGCGCAGAAGGCGTACGATGTCTATGTCGAACTGGAGCGCAAGAGTCGCGAGCTAAAAGAGCTGGAAAATACTTGAAGGGCAATGCATGTCATTTGCAACGCGAGACGGCCGCGACTGGATGCCACAATACCTAGCCTCGATCGATGCCAAGAAGTGCATCGGCTGTGGCCGCTGTTTCAAGGTGTGCGGTCAAGATGTCATGACTTTGAAAGGCATCAACGAGGAGGGCGAACTCGTCAACCTTGACAATGACGCGGACGATGAAGTCGAAAAAAAGATTATGGTTCTGAACGATCAGGGCGCCTGCATCGGCTGCGGTGCGTGCGATAGGGTTTGCCCGGCCAGCTGCCAGACCCACGTCCCAGCCGCAGCTGCATGAGCGAAGGGGATCTATCTCCCGTTCGCCGCAGCGCGTGGAGGGAGGCCCCGCTGGATCAGGTCAATCCGCAACGGAGACTCGTGCCAGCCGGCCCGAATGGCCCGATTTTTTCCCTGAATGGCAAGACGGAACGAGCGGAGATGCGCATGGCCGAATGCTGCTCAGCCCCGAGGCAAGCCATACCGGCTGTCTGGCGCCTGCTTGCAAGTCTCGCTCGTATCGCAGGATCCGCGTTTTGTCGAAAAGCGACTTGGCCTTGGGCGGGCGATCATATTACCGTCGTGGTCGTCTAGTCGGTTTTCCGAATAGGCACTTCCTTCGGAGCCAGTCGTGCTCATCCTATCCTGTGGCCTTCGGTTGCGGGATCGGCAGGAGCGAAAGTCTGCCGCGGTCCACGGGTTTTACAATTGTCCGGCCGATCATAGCCGCCGATCGCGTTGAAGCGCATGTGATGGTGGCACCTGTGTCTTCGCGATTCTATCCTGGGACCGGATGGTGCTGCTCCGAATTGGATGACAGTGCAATAGCACGTGCGAGTCGCGGACGCCGCGACAAAAGCACCGGGCAGCAATTCTGCGCGCACGCCGCCGATCCTCGATAGACGGCTGCATTGGTCAATGGCAGCGACGACCGAAAGTAAAGGGCGGTGCTGCAGATCTGCGCCGTTGAACGTCACATTTTTGATGATCAAGCGCGGACAATATCGCACGCCATCAGCCTGCGATTGCTGGCCAGCGGGTGCGTGACTCGCTTGCGGATTGCGCAGCCGCAGCCTCCGAGCGCCGGCAGATGCTTAGGTCAGGTTGTGGTCAGTTAGGTTGTATATTATGAACGCGAGCTTGCGCGGCATGAGCTCAATCGCGTGCAATGTTGCCGATAGGAGAGCGATCTGATGTATGGCAGAGTCGTTGGCTCATCCAGCCAATCCACAAGCGCTAATCAAGTTGATGAACCGGGAGATAGCCCCCGCTTTGCGGAAACACTTGCAGGTATGGAGCCAGGCGGGTCGTCATCTGAAACAAGGGCGTACTATCTGAATTCCGGTCCGCCCATTGTTGAGATCGACCAGCGTTCCTTCGATCGAGGGCTGCAGAGATTTTTGGGCCGCGACATCATGAACATCGCCATTAATCCGCAAGAGTACTCAGACTTCGTATCAAAGAAAGCTGAGCGGGCAGCAACGGTTGCTGGCAGCTATAGCGCCACTCACTATGATCCAGCCAGGCCCGTGCGCTTCTTCAGCTATCAATTGGGTGACGAAACAGTTGGCCTGTTGAGAGCAGGAGGTCCGGTTCGGATCAAGGGGGAGACCTTCCGGGAAAAGTTTGGGCGCAACGATCTCACGTCCGTGGTGGACCTTCGGGTCACTCATCCCCTGGTTGAGAACGCGGGCGATATTTTGCTTGAGTACCAGCTGAGAGAGGATGGTGATGATCCCTTGATCTTGTCAAAACCAGGCTTGCCCGGCATGGAACCCCGCCTAGCAGAAATGGGTTTTGTTCATGTGGGTCGAAATCACTGGGTGCTTGATCCTCACCAGCATCCCGAGGTGTGGACGAAGAATGAGAACGACCAGTGGCAGCGAGTAGGCAAGCCTACGAAGTACCTTAGTAAGGTGGAGGATGATGATGCCGCCGCTGAATCGACGGTCCAGGCGGACTATTCTGACGAAGATGATCCGTCAGTCTATTTGGAGCGCGTCCTCACGGGGCTAAGCATGGAGTAACGCAACGGCGACCCTGAGCCATTTTTCGAAAGCTGAGAGCAGTGATATCGACACTCAGTTTCGAAAGCGAATTGTTGCACGATGAGCCGTCACCTTGCTTGAAGTGCATGTTGCCGAACGCGCATGGAGTAAGGTGGCTGCAATAGCAACACCGAACCTGAAGTGATGGGCGTTTGACCGTTCAAAGCGCGGGCGCAACAGTCTTAGTTCAAAGGGGGCGCGCGCTCGCTGCGCGCGCCCTGCGCCGGCTGGAAGCGAGCACATGGCTCTTCTGCGAAGGCCGCGACGCCGTGAGACATACGCCATCGGAGGGCACCGTGGCCCCGCTATGCGGCGTGGCCATTAACGAGCAGCAGCGACATCCGCCGCGTTTGGCCGTCCGGCAAGCCCGGAGCGCGGAGCAGCAGTTCTGCAGCTAGCACGGAGGGAACGAGAAGGCTCAATGTTCCTTTGTCTGAAATATACGCCGCTGTGCAACGAGATCTGCTGAAATAGCCAAGTTTGCGCGTCGGATGACCAGACACGATTCGTTTCGGCGCTCGTACGGTTATTGCAGGGGCAATTGCACAGCGACAATTAAGTCTTGCAAGAGCAACCTATGCAGCCAACTCTCGTCTATGCGATTTGCAGCTTTACCGACATTCCGAGCCGCCAGGCCATCGGATTTCATCTTATGGTCCTCGAAGATGACGGCAATCACCGGCCGTGGCCCATCATTGTGGTGCGATGGGGCAAGAAGGTGCTTGGCTATGTCAATAAATGCCCGCACCACAGCGTCAATTTGGACTGGGAGCAGAACGAATTCCTCGATCCAAACGGTATCCGGCTGATGTGCGGCAAGCACGGTTCGACCTTCGAACTCGGCACCGGGCGGTGCGTCGAAGGTCCATGTCAAGGTAGAGCGCTTACGCCGATCGCGTTGGTAGTTGTGGATGGCGACATCTGCGCCGTCGGTGTGCATCTCGCGGAGGACGATGCATGAGCCAACAACTGAAGACCGCCCTCAGACCGGGCGGTTCTCGTTGCGGTTTTTCACAGCCTCCATCCTCTTTAGTCCGTCGTCATACGAGATTTCCTCATAGGATAGATCGAGATCCCTTGTGGCATCGAGGAGGTAATCAAGCTTGCCGGCCGGATCGAGCTTCTTGATGTCGTCCTTGTTCAGCCCGACCAAGTCCATCATCTCCTTCCAAACCGTGGATTCATCGCAGGGTAAGACGTGGAAGTTAATATCGCCGAGCTTAACTCGATACTTCGCCAGCAAATCGATGTTGTTGCAGAAAATGAAATAGCTGCCGATTGGGCTCAAGGCACCGTCGAGGACGGTCGCGACGTCAACAAGATACGCGAAGGAATGTAGGTAGCCGGCCAGCACGGGGATAGTGCGTTCTCCGTTTTGGGCGATCGTCAGAACCTGCTCAATGGAATAGTCTGGCGGTCGTTTCTCGTCCGCGACCTGAGTCTGGAACTTTAGTGCGACGTCGCCGCGAAAGCCGAACCGGCCCGGCTTGGTGGTCGCGCCTTTGAATACGGCGTTGAGAAGGCGGCTCTCCTTCTCAAGTCTGCCGAGTGCAGTGTTCTCGATAGCGGTCATTAAATCTGTCCTTGATCTATGCTCTTCACCGACGCGTTGTCGGAGCCAGATGCGATGCAAATTGCCTGCCGTCGCCTGCGTGGCGGCGTTCAGTGAAGCTCGGAAAGAAAACGCGCCGGTGGCTGGCACCGCCTTACGTGCCTTGTCAGGAACCCGACATCCGTTGCCAGCCAAGGGGCGCGGAAATGAGCATCATCAGGCGTCTGCGCGCTGGCACGTGACTTGCTCTTAGCTGGGCCTAAGCTGACGAGGCAAAGACGTGATCAACCTGACCGATAGCGCAGTCAATGCAATCAAGAGCGCGATTTCATCTTCGGAGCGGCGGGCGGGTGGTCTGCGCGTCATGATCGAAGCAGGCGGCTGCAATGGATTCAAATACAAGATGGGCATCGCCGATGAGCCAAAGCCTGACGACACCGTGATCGACTGCGATGGGCTCAAGGTGTTTGTCGATAGCAAGAGCCGAGAGCATCTGGCCGGCACAACCATCGATTTCGTGCTGGCACCGGAGAGCTCTGGCTTTACCTTTCATAACCCGAACGCGGCCACCAACTGCTCCTGTGGAAAATCATTCGGCTGATGGAAACATTGATCAGGCGATAAGGAAAGGGCAATGAACCACACCGGCCGAACCAGACCGACTGAAGAACTCGTCGATCCCCACGATGCGAGAGGGTCCCGTTCGCTGCGCGAACGAAGAGATCGGACCCAATCGCCAAGCCGAAGCTGGCGCCTGTTAGCTGATCGGCACGATAGCAGCATGCTCTTGGCGCGGCTCGACAATGCTGGCAAGCCGTACAAGCTTCCGAGCGTGAGTCTAGAAGGGATTCAGGGGCACCTGGTAGGTAAGATCGGAGGTTTGGATCGCCTGGTCCTCGTTGTTGCTGCAGGCGGGGTGGTGCAGTGAGCGAGAATCGAGCGCCGATTTACCTCGATAACAATGCAACGACGCGAACTGATCCATCCGTCGTGCAAACCATGTTGCCTTTCTTCACTGAGCAATTCGGCAATGCCTCGTCCGCGCATGCCTTTGGCAACGAGGCCGCAATTGCGGTGAGGCAGGCACGGAGAAGCTTGAGCGGCCTGCTAGGTAGTGCATACGATCACGAAATCGTCTTCACCTCGGGAGGGACCGAAGCCAATAATGCCGCAATCCTCTCGGCACTTGCAACCCAGGAAGGTCGAGACGAGGTTGTCACCACTTCGGTTGAGCACTCCGCCGTACTTGCGCTAACGGAGCAATTGGCGGCAAGGGGAGTCAAGACGCGCATTATTGCCGTAGATGCTTGCGGCCGGCTCGACATCGAGGCGTTTCGCTGCGCGCTTGGGTCACGCACAGCGATTGCCTCGGTTATGTGGGCCAATAACGAGACCGGAACGATATTTCCCGTGAAGTGTCTGGCCGGGTGGACCCGTGAGGCGGGAGCGCTATTTCACACAGATGCGGTGCAGGCCATTGGTAAAGTACGCTTAAACCTAAAGGACAGCACGATCGACATGCTTTCACTATCCGCGCACAAACTGCACGGCCCGAAGGGGGTAGGTGCGTTATATTTGCGTAAAGGGACAAAATTCCAGCCGCTGATCTGCGGCGGATCACAGGAACGAGGGCGGCGCGCTGGGACCGAGAATATTCCCGGAATCGTCGGACTAGGAAAAGCTGCCGAACTTGCGGCGGAGCGGCTTGAACCCGAGCGCATCCGCATTGGCGCGTTACGTGACCGCCTTGAGCAGGGAATTTTGCGCAATGGCGAGTGCGTTGTGCTTGGCGACATTCGCAATCGTTTGGCGAATACGACTAATATTGCCTTCGACCATCTCGAAGGTGAAGCGATTGCCCACCGTCTTAACCGGGCGGGCATCGCCGTATCGCTCGGGTCAGCCTGCAGGTCGGGCTCAATGCAGCCATCGCATGTTCTGCGTGCCATGCAGGTGCCTGCGTGGCGGATGCACGGCGCCGTGCGCTTTTCTCTTTCGCGCGAAACCTCCCTCGCCGAAGTCGATGAGGCCGTGTGCGCTGTGTCAGATATCGTGACTCGCATGCGCGCCAGCTCCCGCGCCACGGTCAGGGAGCAGACCTCGTGAAAATCATGATCCGCCGCTCTCCGGACACGGGCTTGTCAATCTACGTGCCAAAAAAGGATATCGAAGAGTCAATCGTGGCCTCCGAGTACGAGACCCTATGGGGCGGCTGGATCAAAGTCGCTAACGGTTGGGTGCTCGATTTGCCCGAGATGGCGAGCGACACACGGTTACCGATCACAATCGACGCGAAGAAGCGGGATGAGAGCGGCGACGATCCATGAAGCGCTCACGGAGATGAGCGCTGTCGATGCGGCGGATGCAAAGGTTACTCTCGCCGACCTTGGCGCCCGCCCTGGGGACCGAGATCATTGTCGTCTCTCTCGTCCTGGCATCAGGGAATTGAAAATGCGATGTGCTGAGCACACCAGATGCATCGGTCGGCTTATTCGCCGGTAAGTCGGCGCTGTCTCGGGGCTTTGGGGGTCGACTGGCTGCGGCGCAGCATATCAAGATCAGCAAACGTCGGCCCGCCGCGACGGCATTGATGAGGCGGGGTTTACTCAGCCAGTCGGGACAAGGCGATTGCACCATCATCTTTGGCCCTCATTGCTGCCTGTCATATTCGGACGCGTGTTGCCCTAGTATTGGCCTTATGATGTCCGGCTTCCCCAGTTCGGATCGGGCCAATTGAGAGCGGCAGCGCGCGAAAGCCCGTTCAGATGAGCTGGATCGGGGCGAGCCCCGCGAGAGTGAAAAGCACACGAGATGGAGCCCCGAGTGAGAATGGCGACGCATCTGTCGCTTTGCCAACAAGCTCATCATTGCTGTCTTGCAAGTGCCAACGCTATCGCTGCGCCTACTCGGTGTACTGTGGTTGCATTCGCATCATCCTCGCCACGGCATGCAAGTTGCTAATCTTCCTGAAGCGCGCTCTAGGATGATCTGTGGGCGTCGATGCTTGCAGGGGAGTGATCTCGGTCGTGGAGCGCGGAAAATATATCAAAGCAGCGGTCAATAGCGGGAAGATCATGCAGTCCATAACCGAGCATAAGGGCTGCCGCGCTTCGGCGAAGACCGGGCGGGCGAGCTGCGGCTCGCAGGCCGGCCGAGGCGATCTGCCGGTCGAAATCTGGGAAAGGGTGAAAAACCATCCCTGTTACAGCGAGGATGCGCACCATCATTACGCTCGCATGCATGTCGCGGTCGCACCTGCCTGCAATATCCAGTGCAACTACTGCAACCGAAAATACGACTGCGCCAATGAATCGCGTCCGGGTGTGGTGAGCGAGAAGCTCACCCCTGAGCAGGCAGTGAGAAAAGTGATCGCGGTCGCGACGACCATTCCGCAGATGACGGTACTTGGCATCGCTGGTCCCGGCGATGCCCTGGCCAATCCAGCAAAGACGTTCAAAACGCTCGCGTTGGTCACCGAGGCTGCTCCTGACATCAAGCTGTGTCTGTCAACCAACGGACTAGCGCTGCCAGACTATGTCGATACCATCGTGAGGGCCAAAGTTGACCACGTCACCATCACCATCAACATGGTCGATCCTGAAATCGGAGCCAAGATTTATCCATGGATCTTCTTCAACCACAAGCGATACACCGGCATCGAGGCGGCAAGGATACTCACCAATCGCCAGCTTCAAGGGCTCGAGATGCTTAGCGAACGGGGCATTTTGTGCAAGATCAACTCGGTGATGATCCCCAATATCAATGATGACCACCTGGTCGAGGTCAACAAGGCGGTCACGTCGCGCGGTGCCTTCCTTCACAATATCATGCCGCTGATCTCCGTACCCGAGCACGGAACAGCATTTGGCCTCAACGGTCAGCGCGGTCCGACGGCTCAAGAATTGAAGACGCTGCAAGATGCTTGCGAAGGGAAGATAAACATGATGCGGCATTGCCGGCAGTGCCGCGCTGATGCGGTCGGTCTACTCGGCGAGGATCGCAGCGCGGAGTTCACCAATGATCAGGTGATGAAAATGGACGTCCATTATGACCTAGAGATGCGCAAGGCTTATCAAAAAAGGGTAGAGAATGAGCGCGTCTCCAAAGTCGCGGCCGGTCAAAAGGAGTTGGCGGGAGTCTCCGGAGAGATGAGCGCGATCACTGTTCTAGTAGCCGTCGCAACTAAGGGCTCGGGATTGATCAACGAGCACTTTGGACATGCAAAGGAATTCCAACTGTACGAGCTCTCCACATCCGGCGCCAAGTTCGTCGGGCTACGTCGTGTGGAGGGTTACTGCCAGGCCGGCTATGGCGAGGAAGATAGGCTATCCGTGATCATGCGCGACATCCGTGACTGCCACGCGGTCTTCGTGGCTAAGATCGGCGGCTGCCCCAAGAGCGGCCTGATCAAGGCTGGGATCGAGCCGGTCGATCAATTCGCCTATGAGTACATTGAGAAGTCGACGATCGCTTGGTTCAGGGCCTATGTCGGCAAAGTAAAGCGCGGGGAGATCCAGCATGTGCAGCGCGGCGTGCCCCCGCGTTGGCCTGGAGATCGGATCTCTGCGGCGTAAGGAGGAATATGTGCCATTCAAAATCATCGCCTCGCAGTGCACGAGCTGCTCAGCTTGCGAGCCTTTATGTCCGAACGTTGCTATTTCGGAGAAGGGGGGAAACTTTGTCATTGAAGCGGCGAAATGCAGCGAATGCGTGGGGCATTTTGACGAACCGCAATGTGCCGCTGCCTGTCCGGTCGACAACACCTGCGTGGTTGACAGGGCCTTGCCTCGCTACCAGGCGCCCGTCTGAAGTGTGGAGCCTGACCGGCAATGCAATCGCTGGTGCTGAACACGTCCCAAACGTCGCGCTGCGAACTGGCGGCTCCGCAGGCGCCGGCGTCTGCTCTTACGGACGGTGGCCGCTCTGGATTCCTGCGATGGGGCTGTTGCTGGCGGGCAGCACAGCCTGGCGACATTTCGGCGCTCGAGGGCGCCTCGTGATGCGGAGCAGAGTGTCCCCTCGGCGTGCCCCCGCGCCGTCGGTGCATGAGGAGCGAAATATGAACAGAATTCTCCGGGATAGCGACGCCGTCGAGCTAAGCGACCCACCCGCCTTCAGCTTTGGCCAAAAGCTTCGCGCCAATCGCGTCATCCGGAATGATGGCACCTATCCCGGCAAGGAGATCGGAGACGTCTTGGTCAAGAAGGGGGAGGTGGGCTACGTCGTCTCGATCGGCACGTTCTTGCAGCAATTCTACATCTACGGCGTGGAGTTTTTGGAAAGCGGCTACCGCGTTGGCATGAAACGCAAGGAACTTGAGCCAGTGGATGCAGGCGAGGAGGTCGATGATTTGCCACTACCGGAGGAGTCATGACTCAGCGAGGTTTTCCAAAATATTGGTGGGGCCAGCGGGGTAAACCGACAGCCGACCTGATCAAGCACCGCTCATCGGTCGATACGGAGACGGACGGAGCTTCGCTCGCCGCCAGGCCGAGCCGCCAGACCGTCATCGATACTCTCAACAACAAAGCGCATGAGCCTATCTTTATCGTTGATTTTGGTGAGGAGCTGCTCATCTGCTGGAGTTCAAGAGAACATCAAAAGGCATTGAAGGGAGGCTTTCATCATGAATTCCGCACTGATGAGGAAAGTAAAACCGGGGTTGGCGCGTCATCTCAACGAGCTTGATCGCAAACGGATCGAACGCGGCTTGAGCGCGCGGAAGCGCTATCTCTACGTCTCGCCAAACGTGACGCCCGTGTGGGGCGGCTACTGCATCGAGAGTCCCTGCTGCTCGCGCAATATCGACAAGGATGGCGCGCTCGTCGATGTCGCGCTGATCCTTTATGATGGCGTGACCGGGATCTGGAAGCTGTTTCGCAAAAATCATGCGGGGGGAGTCTGGGAATTTTACAGCTTCTATCATCGCTTGATCCCTGCAATCGACGAATTGAATGCGGATCCTGAGCGCCTGTTCTGGCAATGAAGGACCACCGTCCCCGAGGATAGAAGAACGACGATGGCGATCACGACCGAGGAATTGATCGAGATCGAACGGCTGCTTGCTGCCGATAGCGACGGCATGGGTCCCTTTGTCCAGCTGCGCCGCGGGCGGGGCGTGATGCGTGAGTTCGACACTCAACGCGGGCGACCGGGATCGCATTGGCCAAAGGAATGTTGGGCCGTGAGCAATGAGCCGGCCGAATACGGCGCAGTGCTGTGCAAGCCTACCGATGATGTCTTGGAGTGGTGTCGCATGGTCGAGCAGTGCTACGACGCGCATCTGCAATCACGTGAAGGAGTCCCGCTAAGATATTCGAAATCGACCACATTACAGTCGAGCTTGTCGGGTGTCAGCTCGTGATCGTAAGCGGCCAAAATAAGGAATCGGTATGAGCTTGTAACAAATCATCATCCACGTCCGCTTCGCCCCGAATGGGCGGGTGATACAAATCGGCCAGCGTCCAGGGAAGCTCACTCCGAACGGGTGGTTCGATGTCCTCAACACCCGTGCCAGCTCGGCTTATCAGCCGCTCGCTCGTGGCCGCGGGGTATTCCGGTTGAGCCGAACTGCTGTCGATACCTTAAAGCAGGAAACGACGGGGCCGGGTTGAGCGAACCGGTAACCGCGATTTGATGAGTGAACAGATCGAGGGCGACGCCGTCTCTCCGGCCGACATTATTGTTCTGAGCGAGGCAATGGGCATTCAATCGCTGATAGCGGCGAGAACGTCGGCATTGCCGCAACTTCCCTCAATTGTGAGGCGCGCTATGACGCATTTGGTGTGCAACTTGCTCTTCGAGAAAGTTGATCGGGGGGATTGTTGCATGAATGAGAGGTCTCGATGCCGGGAGAAGAGGTTGTCATTGATCAGCAGGCGACCTTCGGACGTGAATGTGCCTATCGCTCATCTCAGCGACGACAGCGAGTAAGGCGCCCGACCATTCCGACTGCCTTCGCAAGCGGGAGTTGGTGTCAGCAGGTGTCCATGCGCCAATGGACGGTCATCGTTGGACATTGCGGGCGGCTATGCGCTCACATCTCATCCCGACAGCTGAAATTCACTATCAGAGGATAGGCGCGTGAACTCAGAAAAAGAATTTCATCTCCCTCAACTCTATAGGCACCATGTCTTTGCGTGCAACACGCAGCGTCCGCCAAACCATCCCCACGGCAGTTGTGGCGCCTCCGGCGCGCAAGCTCTGTGGGATCGAATGGGCAAGGCGATCGAAGCGCAAGGCCTCGACGATATTGGCTTCGCGACTGCGGGCTGCCTTGGCTTTTGTAACTCTGGTCCTTTGCTGGTTGTCTATCCCGACGGAGTCTGGTATCGCGCGACCACGCCTGAGGATGTCGACGAGATCGTCATATCCCACCTCAAGCACGGCCAACGTGTCGACCGGCTTGTGATAGTGCTCAAGCGAAGCTAGAGGCGTCGCTTGGCGGCCGCTTGCCGGGTTAGCTAGCATGGTCGGCTCGACGTTGGGGGGCGGATCGTCTGAGATTAACCGGGCACTTCGCGGCCAAGATTAGGCTGTCAGCGGCGTATCGCCTTCTTATCAGGCAAATGGGAAAATGGCTTCGGTCTTAAGCGTGGCGAAACAGACGTATGATCATATTCTGAGTCGACGTTTGTGTAATGTTACTCACGTGCTGCGCGATTCGTAACTTGCAGCGCGAGCAACGCCAGCGGTTCCCTCTCTTGCGAGCTGACGCGTCGATGGCGCGTCAGCCGGCTTTCCGTGTCAGTCCGGCGAGAGTAGGAGACGAGCTCGATGATCCTGCTGGGATCCGAGTTTATCAAACGGCCTCTCCACTCTGGCTCTGCTCTAACGTCAGAACTTGTAAGCGACGCCGCCGCTGACGAGCCATGGATCAATATGGGCGCGGCCCGTAACGGCAATCGCATTGTTTAAGGTGGCCGAGTACTCCGGCCGCAGCCACAGCTTTTTAACGTCAAAGTTGAGGCCCCAGTGGCGATCGAGCATGTAATCGAAACCGAATTGGACTGCCGCGCCGAATTGGTTTTTGATGTTTAGATCCGTGACGGAAAGCCCGGCGAGCGAAGTATTGGCTGCCGATTGGTTGAAGAATACAGTGTAGTTGATGCCCGCGCCGACATAGGGCTTAAGCGGCCCAAAATCGGTGAAGTGATATTGCAGGGTCAGTGTAGGAGGCAAGAGCCAGGCTTTGCCGATATCGAGCCCTGTGAGCGCGCCATTGCCGCTGACGTGATGGCTGGTCACGCCGAGAATGAGTTCGGCGGCTAAGTTAGCTGTGAAGAAATAGGTGATGTCGAGCTCTGGTATAGCTTGATCGCTGATCGAAAGCCCAGAGTTGGGTGATGACAGCAACGGCGTCCCTGGAACGTTGACGGAACTGCCTGCGGTATCCGGCAAAACGCCAAGCACGCGCAGGCGGATCATCCACGGGTTGCGGGGTTCAATAGGGGGAGCTTTATAGTAGACCGGCGCCGGACCCAGATCAGCACCACGTACCGAGTTGCTGGCCAACGAGGTCGCTAGCGCGAAGACCGATACAGTTGCCAGGACTGTTCTTGCTCTCATCGAATTCTCCATTCCAAAAGTCGCGCGAGAAGCCGCGCAAGGTCTCTGTCACACATAAGGAACGGCGAAAGATTTGATACCAATCAAATATGGGAGCGATCGTGCCGCTCAGTTGCATCAGGATCACAGCTGCGAAACACGTTTTGCTAAAGGAAATACTCGCGCCAAGCAAGCCGCAAGTCGAGAACGTCATTCTTCTGGTGTGATCGTCCGGAACAGGCTCATTCGCTTGATCCCATCTTCGGGCAGCGCGTGCGAGTTGCTTGGTGCAGGCATCCCTGGAGATGCTCCTGCGTCTGGTGGCCAAGCAGCGACAGCGCGGGCTCGCGATCGAGCCCGGCACATCGTATTCCGTCTAAGTCGATCAACGGTCGTCGTATCAGGAGTGGATCACTCACCATCAATGCGAGTGCGCTCGCCGCGTCGATAGAATCGAGATTGACTTCGCCCGACTTGACACGAGGCGCGGCTCGGTTGAACCAGGAGCCGACGGGCATATTGCGAAAGAAGCTGCGCAATTCGTCCGCATGCCATGGCTCCTTCAAGATGTCCTGGACGACCACGTCATGACCGGCGGACTTTAGCGCTTGAATCTGACGCGCGTTCGTGGCGCAGCCGGGCTTCTGATAAAAGATGATTGTAGCCACGGCGTACCTATGTAGGCGTGCTATGCTGGGCGAATAGCACAGGGCTGCTGCTTCCCGGGAGCCATTCGAAGTTCTTGACAGTCAACGTCAATATCAGCGCATGGTGCGCCCTCAGCGAATTTGCAAAGCCGTTGGCCCGTCTCATTTTGACTCCGTCCGGCATCTTTACTCCTCACATGGCTGAGCTTGCGCGAGCGGCAGCAAGTTCTGTTCCACAATGGCGGCATCGGCTAAGTCAGCCTATTTGGCTGTTGGCGTTCATGTTTGCGATTGTTTGTTCGTTGTCTGACAGCCGGGCAGATCTTGTCAGATCCAAAACAGCCTACGATCGCGCGCCGGCTGGTTGCTTTTGGAAACGTAATCAGAAGCTTAAGGTGCCGGGTTAGACCTTGGCACGGCTGTTGCTGATAAGCGGCAGCAACACTGAGTGAGGGCTGAGTGCACGCCGACGTGTAAGGCGAGCGATGCGCTCCTTCCCTTGAACCCGTGTGCCCCCGCTTCTGCGAGGGAAGCAAAGCTCGCAAAAGAAGCGCGCAACGTTTGGCAAATCGGTTGATGGAGAGCAGCATGGCTTCACTAAGACAAATCGCCTTCTACGGGAAGGGCGGAATCGGCAAGTCCACCACTTCGCAGAACACGCTAGCGGCGCTGGCAGAGATGGGTCAGAAGATCCTGATTGTAGGGTGCGATCCGAAAGCGGACTCGACTCGCCTTATTCTGCACGCCAAGGCTCAAGACACGATTTTGAGTCTTGCCGCGAGCGCCGGCAGCGTGGAGGATCTAGAGCTCGAGGACGTAATGAAGGTTGGCTACCAGGACATTCGCTGCGTTGAGTCCGGTGGCCCTGAGCCAGGTGTCGGCTGCGCCGGCCGCGGTGTCATCACCTCGATCAATTTTCTTGAAGAGAACGGAGCCTACGAGAACATTGACTATGTTTCTTACGATGTGCTTGGCGACGTTGTTTGCGGTGGCTTTGCGATGCCAATCCGCGAAAACAAGGCGCAGGAGATCTACATCGTGATGTCTGGTGAAATGATGGCAATGTATGCCGCAAACAATATTTCCAAGGGGATCCTGAAATACGCGAACTCAGGTGGGGTGCGGTTGGGCGGCCTGATCTGCAACGAGCGGCAGACCGACAAGGAATTGGAACTGGCGGAAGCGTTGGCCAAGAAGCTTGGCACTCAACTGATCTACTTCGTGCCGCGTGACAATGTGGTGCAGCATGCAGAGCTGCGTCGCATGACGGTGCTTGAATATGCACCCGATTCCAAGCAGGCTGATCACTATCGGAAACTAGCGGCCAAGGTTCACAATAATGGCGGCAAGGGCATCATCCCGACCCCGATCTCAATGGATGAGCTCGAGGACATGCTGATGGAGCATGGCATTATAAAGGCCGTGGATGAATCAATCATCGGCAAAACCGCCGCCGAACTCGCAGCCTCGTAAAGGCCGCGAGTCGCCGCCTTGCGAAGGCGAGCGACAGATGCCGGTCTCCCTCACCCCCCTTCCCGGGGGGGCCGGCATACTGACGATCGGCCGCGAAAACCAGAGTGCGCCGTGACGAACCACGCATTGTGAAAAACCGCAGAGTTATGTCCGAGCCGCACGTCCTTCCGTTCACGACTGCCTGTGCTGCTGACGCCAATAGCCAGTTGCACAAGGGAATTTCAACCTACCGGCTGCTCACCGGTGAACATCCTGCAAATGCCGATATCGCCATCGACAGCAATCTCGATCGCCATGCCCTGGCGTCTATCCTGGCGGCTGCCACGATGGATGGTGGCTGTCTGTCTGAGAAAGTTGGCCTGTCCGGCGTTGAATTGGCGGTCTTACTGGAGCAGCACTTTCTCCCAACCGGGATCAGGGCCCCGGAGCAGGCCGCGCCCTTCAAGCGGGAAGAGGATGAGGAGATCGCAATGCTTCGCGATCTGTTGCTCAAGCATCGCTCGACGGAAGGGGATATCGGCCGGTGGCTGGCTGCGATGATCGCGCGCCGCGCCATGGAGCCGGACCATCTTTGGGAAGCTCTCGGCTTGCGTGATCGTGGCGAACTCTCGCTCGTGATGAGCCGGCATTTCGCGCCGCTCGCCGCGAGCAATGTCAACAATATGCGTTGGAAGCGCTTCTTCTACCGCATGCTTTGCGAGGACGAAGGCCTTGCGATGTGCACGACACCCGTGTGCAATCAATGTAACGAATTCAACATCTGTTTCGGTGAAGAAAGCGGTGAGAGCCGGATGGCCGAGCGTCGGCGCGATTTGCTGTTGCAGGCCGCAGCATGGCCGGCTGTGTCCAGCGGCCGGGCATCTGAAACGCCAGGAGAGACCGCAGTCGCATCGTTATCCGAAAAGGCTTCACCGCATTTGTAGGCCGCAGGTCGGAGGAGGGCGCGGATCACCAACTTGGATGCGAGCGGACGGCCGTGTGGTTAAGGCGGCAAGATCGAGTGCTAGGCTACAGTTCACCCGTGTTGGTGCGCCGCAACGGACCTGTCGCACCAAAGGGCAACGCGTTCGGCCTCATAGCGCTGTCGCATTTGCCACGATGCATTTGCTGAACAAGGTCATAAAGAGAAGCGTGACTTCTTGCACTAGGTCGGCCGTTAGGATCACAAAGACTGCGGCGGTAACGGCGGGCGCGGTCAACAAAAACATCGCGTCCGCGCAATTATCGAAGCAGATCTTCCGCTTACCATGATGGAGTGCCGCACGGACCCGGGAAAGAGGCGCCGACGCGAGGGTCGACGCAAGGGTGTCGATGAAATATGTGGTCCCTTGCCACAATATCCATGCCGTCTTCGGGCTGTGTAGTCATCAGGAGCTAACGATGGAAAAGGTCAACCAAGTGTTAGGATATACCGGGCCCGCGAACTTCAGGTGTCAGTCATGAGAAGTCTTTCCGCGCCGTCACCGAGTTCTCATCAGATTGAGCGCAACCGCAAAACCCGCGGGCGCGTTGTCGTTACTGTTTCGGATCCGCTCAATGTGGGCGCTCACCAGAGCTAAACCGAAGGAGAATATTCGATGATCAGCTCATCCCCAGCAACCGGTATTCTAGATCGACTCGGCAAGGCCTCATCGGCAGAGGAGTTTTTTTCGCTGCTTGGCGTCGAGTACGACCCTAAGATCGTGAATGTCGCGCGCCTTCACATTTTGAAGCGCATGGGACAATACCTCGCACAGGAGAAATTTGCTGGTGCCGCAGAGCCGGAAATCAGAACTCGATGCAAGGCGATGCTGGAACGGGCATATGGAGATTTCGTGGCATCGTCACCGATCGACGAGCGAGTGTTCAAGGTTTTGAAGGATGCCGTCTCAGACTCCAAGAAGGCTGCGGCCTTCGTTCCTTTGAGCGAGTTGAAGTGACCTAGCGTTCCACTGTAAGCGAAGTCTGTCCGGCGGACGCCGAGGCGCTCCGTTAATGCGGCTTTCTATTTATCGCGGCAAGTCTCTTAGTCATGGCCCGGCCAACGGCTGTCGTATTCCCGACCCATGTCCGGATTATTCGTGACCAGGTATCAGCAGCTGTTTGATGTGTGGCGCAAGCCAATACGTCCCACTGACTTCAATCGTCTTTGCAACTGGTACGACACTTGCTGTTGTCCTGCTGATCTGATCATCGATGCCGACAGATGGTGGCGCCCGCGGTGAGTTTGAAGGAGGACCCATGATGCTGCTTACAGTGCCTGCCGAGCCCCCCTGCGGCATCATATCGAGGCCTACGATGCCGTCAGGTCTGTTCGCAACGGTCTTTGACGCGGTCGCAGTTTCGTAGTGACGGTGAGATGGTAGTCAATAATAGGTGTCCCCTTCGCGCGGCTCTTGCGGCGGCTATGCACAGTAGCGTCCGCATCAAATCGGCCCCCGATCCCGCTCAAATGTGTCTGCATCTCATCGCAGATAGAAACTGCGTTACGAAAAGTGGTGCCCTCCTCCCACACGGAGTGCCAGCGCTGGAGGCTCGGCACGGTCGCGTGACAGAAGCCTTGCCAGGACCTCCATCGATGGTACCGGCGAGGCGCCGCGAACGGACTAGTCAACTAAGGCATGGAAGTGGCCGGTCAGGATCACCTCGTCCTGGCCGGCCACGGTGGCGCTCGTCGAGCCCGGCACCCAAGGATTCAGTTTGCAAGATCCCTCCAAAGCCGGCCGAATGGGTGCGCCAATTGCGACGACGCGTATTGTGGTGCGACTGGTCCGAGCGCGCAGGCGGGCAGAGCAGCCAGCCACTTGCCGGCCAAAAGTGAACTTCGGTTAACGAAAGCGAAAAAGCAACCCGTGGCGCGGGCGCGCCTATCTCCAGAGGAATTTAGACTATGAGCAAGGTCAGCAAAACGGCGATGCCAGCAGGGGCCGGCCGCGGAGCAGCCAAAAAAGAACTGCCGGAGCACTTCAAGTCGTACAAGCACGTCTGGGTCTTCGTCGAGCTGGAGCGGGGCCAAGTGCATCCCGTTTCCTGGGAGCTCATGGGTGCGGGGCGTGGTCTTGCCGACAGGCTAAAGGTGAATCTTGCCGCTGTCGTTGTCGGTCCGGAGGGGCAGCACACACGCAACGCCGCACTTGAAGCCTTTTGCTACGGCGCCGATCTGGCCTATCTCGTGAGCGACAATGTGTTGTCGGATTACCGCAACGAATCTTATACGAAAGCGCTCACCGAACTCGTCAACACCTACAAGCCCGAGATATTACTGTTGGGTGCCACGACGCTTGGTCGCGATCTCGCAGGTTCCGTGGCGACGAATCTATCGACGGGGCTTACTGCCGACTGCACCACGCTGGACGTGGACGCCGACGGTTCACTTGCGGCGACGCGGCCAACTTTTGGCGGCTCGTTGCTCTGCACAATCTATACCTTGAATTACCGCCCGCAGATGGCCACGGTCCGCCCGCGAGTGATGCCGATGCCTGCACGCGTTATGCGCGATGCCGCTCGTATCGTCGTTCATCCGCTCGGCCTTGTAGAAGACGATATAGTCACGAAAGTATTGTCCTTCCTACCCGACCGCGATGCAGAAACTTCCACTCTGGCCTATGCCGATGTTGTGGTTGCGGGCGGCCTTGGACTGGGATCGCCTGAGAACTTCCGGTTGGTACGCGAGCTCGCAGCTCTGCTTGGGGCTGAATATGGCTGCTCGCGTCCTCTCGTGCAAAAGGGCTGGGTTACGTCTGACCGGCAAATCGGTCAGACAGGCAAAACCATCCGGCCGAAGCTCTATATTGCCGCGGGCATTTCCGGTGCGATCCAGCACCGGGTCGGCGTCGAGGGCGCGGATCTGATCGTCGCCGTTAACACGGACAAAAACGCTCCGATCTTCGACTTCGCCCATCTCGCGATCGTCAGTGATGCTATGCAATTGTTGCCAGCCCTGACGGCTGCATTTCGCGCGCGGCTTCTGCCAGATTCCCGCGCCAGGATCGCGGTCTAGAGGAGATATTGATGATTGAAGAGAGATTCAATGCGATCGTGGTCGGAGCCGGTATGGCCGGCAACGCGGCGGCATTGACGATGGCCAAACAGGGCATGAAGGTGCTGCAGCTCGAGCGGGGCGAATATCCCGGATCGAAAAATGTGCAGGGGGCCATCCTCTATGCCGACATGATGGAAAAGCTGATCCCCGAGTTTCGAGAGGAGGCGCCACTCGAACGCCACCTGATCGAACAGCGGTTCTGGATGATGGACGATCGCTCGCATGTCGGCATGCACTACCGTTCGGAGGACTTCAACGAGCAGAGGCCGAACCGCTATACGATTATACGCGCCCAGTTTGACAAATGGTTTTCTTCAAAGGTGCGGGAAGCTGGCGCGATCGTGCTTTGCGAGACCACCGTCACAGAGCTCGCGCAGGACGATCGTAACAGGGTCGTCGGTGTTCGTACAGATCGCCGTGACGGCGAGATACATGCTGACGTCGTCGTTCTGGCCGAAGGGGTCAATGGCTTGCTCGGCACGCGTGCGGGCCTGCGCGCCCGTCCGGCACCCGATAACGTTGCGCTCGCGGTGAAGGAAATGCACTTCTTGCCCCGTGAAACCATCGAAGCACGCTTCAATCTTAAGGGGGATGAAGGCGTCGTGATAGAGGCTGCCGGTACCATTTCCCGCGGCATGACCGGGATGGGTTTCATCTACGCCAACAAAGAGTGCATTTCGCTTGGCATCGGTTGTCTCGTCGCCGACTTCCAACGCACGGGCCAAACGCCGTATGGCCTGCTCGATGAATTCAAAAGGCATCCCTCTGTGGCGCCACTGATAGCAGGGTCCGAAGTAAAGGAATATTCGGCGCATCTCATTCCCGAAGGCGGTTACAAATCGATCCCACAGCTTTATGGGGAGGGCTGGGTCGTCGTGGGCGATGCCGCCCAACTCAACAATGCCGTTCATCGTGAGGGCTCCAATCTCGCGATGACATCGGGCCGTATCGCGGCCGAAGCGATAGGTCTGGTCAAATCGCGCGGCGAACCGATGAGTGCAACAAATCTCTCAATCTACAAAAAGATGTTGGACGATTCTTTCGTCATCAAAGATCTCAAGAAGTACAAGGATTTGCCACCCCTCATGCATACCCACTCCGAAAATTTCTTTCTCACTTATCCGCAGCTTATCTCCAAGGCGATGCAGAACTTTGTGCGCGTCGATGGTACGCCCAAGGTTGAGAAGGAGAAGGCGAGCCTCAAATCCTTTGTCAAGACGCGGTCATGGTCAGGTCTGGTCGGCGATGCTTACCGTTTTGCCAGGGCCTGGCGGTGATCGCGACAGTGTGAAGTCCAACAGTGGAAGGCAAAAGCATGAATGTCGAACCCTCCGTGCGCGTCGAAGACAAGCTGTACTACAACCGTTATCTTGTCGACGCCGGGCACCCTCACGTCAGGGTACGTGCGCACAAGACGCCATCGCCGCAGCTCCTCACACTTTTGAAGGCCTGCCCGGCGCGATGCTACGAGCTCAACGACAACGGCCAGGTCGAAGTTACAGTTGATGGCTGCATTGAATGCGGTACCTGCCGCGTGATCGCCGAGCCGACCGGCGACATCGAATGGAGCCACCCGCGCGGCGGATATGGTGTTCTGTTCAAGTTTGGGTGATGACAGAGCGAAGGGTGGTGCGGCGTTAGCCGACGCAATCTCACTGTATCTGTGGCGCGCTCACTGTCACCTGCATAGCGCCGGGTTGTTTGAGAAGACACCCGTCATCGCAACGCGACGCAAGACGTGACATGCAGATAAGCAGCAAAAGGCTCGTTGTGGCGCCACTGAGTAGCGCCACGATGCCGTCGATCTGATGGCAGAGAAAAGATCAGTCTCCTGCCTGAGGGGAGGCAGGCCCAGCGGCCTCGAGTGCGATCGCCACTGACTGTGTGATCGCAGCAAAGCGCACGGCGGTCTGGATCGTCTCCGAATTGACGCCCGCGGCTCTCAATGTCCTCTCATGGGCATCAATGCAGATACCGCAGCCGTTTATGGAGGAGACAGCAAGCGACCACAGCTCGAAATCGGACTTGTCCACGCCGGGATTGCCAATCACGTCCATGCGCAGCCGCGGCGGCATCGTCTTGTATTCTGGGTTGGAAGCGAGGTGAACGAAGCGGTAGTAGACATTGTTCATTACCACTACGGAGGCCGCAGCTTTCGCTGCGGCGATCGCCACAGATGTCATCACGCCCGAGGCTGCCGATTCCACCGCGGCAATCAGGGCTGAATTGCGGGTGGCAACTGCACTCGCTACCAGCACCCCGTATTTTCGCCGCGGCGAAAGCGTCTCATCGGCCATCAAGGAGGTCAAGTTAATCCTGACATCCTTCGCGAAATCGGGAATCTTGTCGTAGATTTGTTCGATCGGCGACATGCTGCGTCACGCAACCTTCAGTGTTTCCCCGCCGATTTCGCGGTTGCAGGGACAGAGCTCGTCGGTTTGCAGCGCGTCTAGAACGCGGAGTGTGTCCTTAGGACTGCGGCCCACACTCAGATTGGTCGCATAGACGTGCTGAATCGTGTTTTGGGGGTCAACAATGAAGGTATAACGATAGGCAACCCCTTCGGGTGAACGCACCCCGAGGCCATCGACGAGCGTTCCCTTTGTGTCGGCAAATTGCCAGATTGGTAGATTGTGCAGGTCGACATGTGAGCGCCGCCAAGCAAGCTTGCAGAACTCGTTGTCAGTCGAGCCACCCAGTACAACCGCATCTCGGTCAGCGAATTCCTTGGAAAGCCGAGCAAATTCTGCGATCTCTGTCGGGCAGACGAAGGTAAAGTCCTTTGGGTAAAAGAAGATGATCTTCCATTTCTCCGGAAAGCTCATTTCGGTCAGCGTCTCAAACGCACTCTGCCCTTCCTCTTCCTGCGCTTGAAAACCGGGCTTCACGCCTGTGATGTCGAATGGCGGCAACTGACTTCCAATTCCGAGCATGGTGTCCTCACAAACTTGCTTTTGTAGATCGTGACCTCACTGGTGGAGCAAACCATATGCCACGCATTCTTAGACCTAGAATTGGCGCAACAAGACCAGCCCAGCGGCTTGGATACAGGCGCCTTTGAGCACGAAAGTACACGGGCGCTGGCTACGCGGTTGGCGGGAAGACGGCAGCCAGACCTAAACCGAAGCAATCTCGTCCCCGACCGGTAGGCACTGCACAGCCGGCCTGGCCGGGCTATGGCAGTTTGGCGCTCGCCGCTGGTAACTGCGACGTCGTGCCGTTCAAGGTCCACAATCGGCGCGTTCGCAAGGCATCGAGGCGGCGCAGCAGCGGACGCGGGAGCTAAGGCGGCTTCCGCAAATGGCGAAGGGTTTCGATGGGCGTGCGCCGCCCGGTATCGTTCCGACCAATAGCCGCAGCTGGGGTTGAACGGCGCCGGCCGCAAGGCATGTTTTTCGGAACGTCTGTTAAGTCCGGTACGCCTGGCTATCGTAACGATTCGGCGCGCAGGTCCGGTCAGCTCATTCCCGTTGTTTGGCGAATTTGCTGATCGCAAGGAGATGGGGTCCTGCTGCGAAGCGCCCGGGAGACGGCGGGCGCAGCCTCGGCAACCGTTTTTGTCAAGACCGGATTGTTCTGCTGCCGAACGGTTGGGAAATCGAGATCTGTTCTCCCCTCGCAACGTTCGCTTGCGAGCATAATGTGTGTGCCCCCCTCGAGTGCCCTGCACCTGTAAGGTGATGCCTTCCTCGCTGCGCGACATCCAAAGCGGAATCGGCAGGTAGCCTCAAGATCGTCTTTGGCAGGTAAAGAACTGCCCGGAGCGCTATTCGAATCTATCTCATCTAGACTATCGATGATGGCCGCGATCTTGCTGGTGTGTTTCTCGCGTCCAGACATAGCCGTCCAAGGTGCTCATGGGGATGTGGCAGGCCTTGCAAGCCACCGCTCGGCAGCCCGAGCGGAACGGCGCGCGCGACTTCCGCGAAGAGCTATGCGGGATTTTGGGTGACGAGGCGATCAG
>NZ_AJQF01000507.1:0-26401 GCF_000261705.1 Bradyrhizobium genomosp. III
CAAGCTACTGTCCGAATTTGCGGGGCCAGCTCTGTCATCGTTGCGCCTGAAAGATTGGAAATAAATGATCTCTATGTCGCAATGACTAGGGCATCGAAAACGATAACCATCGTGTCGCCTGTTCCCATCCTAAGGGCGAAAGCGAAGAGGAAGGCATCGGGAGTTACGAGTGGGGCTTCGGTTTGAGCGAGTGGGTAAAGTCCGGCCTTTCGTCCCAAGTGCGTGCGCAGATTGAGGGGTATCTCTGTTGGCCGCTGCGGAGCTTTAGCGTAGGGTTCCCTAAAAGGGAGGCTGAATAGATGCTTACGTCGCCGACGGTTGGATTCGTTAGGACTTGGCAGGAGGAGTCTAAGCGCTGGACATACACCCTCACAACTTTACTGGGGGATTGGTTGAATCAGGCAGAGAGGCAATTCGGCACGCGTGATCGGAGCTGGACGATCCTTGGAATTGAGGTGGGAGGCCCTCGCCCTGGTGTTTGGTTTCCGCAGTACTCGCAGGAAAGCAGATGCGTGGTGATTCATCTGAGCGACACTTGTCAGTCGAATGAAGAGCAAGCGCGTTTCGAACTGTCTCAGGAAATAGTGCACCTCCTTACCCCGAACGGGGGTGGCGCCGCCCTTAACATTGAGGAGGGAATTGCCACCCTGTTTGCAAACCTGGTTGGGCCAAGGCACGTGAACGCCCCTTCTTATGTGAAGGTGTTGGGCTATGTGGAGGAACTTCTGAAGATTGACCCTGAGGCGATCATTAAGCTGCGAGCGAATAGCGATAGGTTTCAGGATTTCACTCCGGAGTTTATCCAGAAGCGGGTTACAGGCGTGTCTGATCAGCTAGCCTCCGACCTTTGCACGCCCTATCGGGACTAGACTGGTGAGTATGCTGTTCGAGCAAACCTTGGCCCAGATGGAGGCGTGATCGTGGTCTGGGTCTTTGGCTTCGGGTCTCTCACCTTTGATGGATGGCAGTCCGAGTTCGGCTGCGTGGGGTCTCAGCGCGCAACGCTTCGTGGCTATCGTCGAACCTTCAATAAGAAGTCAGTGGTTAACTGGGGGACCAAAGAGAACCCTGGCATCACGCTGAATCTGGAGCCGTTTGATGGGGCCAGCTGTGAGGGAGCCGCTTTTGAGTTTCCGGACAATGACAAAATACCGGTCCTCTTACGTGCTCTGCGAAAAAGAGAAGCGTGTGATCCGACAGATCTGCAGGTGCTGTTGGCCGACGGGCGCTCGGTAGACGCCAAGGTATACATCTATGAGGGAGTAAACCCGCTCGGTTCGACGATAAGCACTGCCAAGAAGGCAGAGATGATCCTCAAGGCCCGAGGCACTAGTGGCAGTGCACTGGATTATGTGAGGAGGAATTTTGAAGGCCTGCACGATGTGGGTTTAGAAGATCCGGCCGTTACCGAGCTATGGCAAGCAGTGCAGGCTCTCCGGGGCTAGGATTTGCCTTTGAGGGTATGGGAGAGGGTATAGCTCCGGCAGATGAGCTCGGTAGCGAGGCGATAGCAGACCATCCGTCCCGGCTGGGGCCTCGTCAAGAATGCTGCCTCAAAGTGTGACATCTATCACATTCAGGCAGGTCTAAGTCGCTGATTTAGCACAAATGCTAGCACAGAAATATTTCTACGTTGATTTAGTGACGATATCTCAATTGCTTGCGTCGATTACCATCCGTCTCGAATCGTGGTGGCTTGGTCCTTAGAGAACCATGTCTCCCCTCGTCGCGAAAGAAGGCTATCCTATACGCAGATTGTCTGCAGACACTTTGCCGGAGCTGCCGGTCTTGCGCTCGAAGCTGATCCGGGCCCCCTCAGCAAGGGAGGTGTATCCGGCCTTCTCGACTGACCTGATGTGCACGAATACGTCGGCTTCGCCATCATCGGGCTTGATAAATCCATAACCCTTTGTCGCGCTGAACCACTTCACAATACCGGTTGCCACTACAATGTCTCCATCTCAAACAACAGCGATCTAAGTATGGTTTGCGAAGGGCATCAAGCCGGTGCGCGGGGTATGCAATGTTGCTCCGGCACGATATGGAGCAACATCGTCGCCGGGCGTGAGCTTAGGGAGGGGCTAGCTGGAACGCCCATCGCGCGCCCTCAGCGGCTTCCGGCGGAGGTGCCGGCGACTGGCACTGTGGTCTTGTCGGCCCGGCGCAAGCGCGGGAAGCCTACTTGCAAGGGGTTTCTCAACCATGCCTTCGAGCGTTCGCTCCTGAGAGTCAGGTACGCTCTTCTGTTCCAGAAGAGCAAGAAAGGCCCGCCCTTTGTCCGTTATGATCCATTGTCCGGGTTCCCGCGTAACCAGCCCTTGTCCGAAAATATTGAGATCCGGCGTCTGCGCCGCCAATCGCTTCGTACGATCCGTCCACTCCGGACCGCTGGTGTAGAACACCGCCAGGTAATCCTTGAGGACGGCAAGGCTCGCCCGGCCCTCCGGTTGGCCGGCGAGAATCCTAAGTATCGAGACCTGAAAACTCACTTTCTCCAACCAAACGCGGTAGCACCAAAGCCGCAAATCTTAGCGGCACCTGCCGGACCCCGCGCTCCACTTTAAAACAAGAACCTCAAAACAAATGCTGATGCGGATCCGGCAGATTGGGACGCAAATGTAGACCGTCCTTGTCGAGCTGGGGAGGCCCTTTGATTCTATTCCTCGCTCGTTCCTGCAAGGCTGTCGGGCTGTCAAGCGTCGAACCGGCCTGATCATGGACAGCCCAAAGCTTGGCAAAACGGAGTTTGCGCCTCTCAAAGAGACAGGTTTCGAGGACGAGTGTTCGATCTAGTGTCGCCGCGTCCATACGAACGCGAATGGATGCCCCAAAGGTGTTCGCCAAAATCGTAATTCGGATGTCGAGCCTGGTACAATCTGAGGTGACGTTGCCTGCTCTTATCCCCCGTTTAGCAAAGGATTGCGGCGCATATGGGCGAGTTCATGCTGGATCTCGACGCCGCTTCAGCTTCACGGCCCTGCATCCGCTAGCCTGTCGGCCTAAGCAGCCGGACCCGAGCCATGATCGGTCGGTAAGCTGCTCGGTCGAAAGTCCGATCTAAAAACGCGAAAGGCGATTGCCGACAGCGATAGCGGGACTTCCGGCGAGCTTGCGCTCAGTATCGTACCTCGCCCGCAGCTCTTGACTGATGCCCATTATTGCGTGAACGAGAGGCGTCAAAATTTGGGAATGGCAGCTGAGAATGATGGATGTGGTTGCTGAGGCGAACGCCTCGGAGTTACCGCGCATTTTGCACAAATCCTCCCGGCGCTCGTCTTGGATTCTCGTCCTCTTGGTCTTCTTTGGTTTGTGTGCCGCGGCAGCCTGTGTTTGGACTAACATGGAGACAATTTTGGCGAGGTCGCAAGTGCTTGGGCCCGCGCCGATGCATGGCTTGTCACCTGAGGTTAGGGAAGCTCTGCTGGAGGTTCGATCCGAGCAACAACGGGCGAGCGATGTAATCGCAGAACTCAATCGCAATATCGGTGCGCAGCAAGCCGATTTGAAGCGGATGACGGACCAAATCGAAGCGTTGACCGCGAAGATCGAATCCTTGCAGAGTTCACTCGCTGCTGCGTCTGCGCCGCCAGTCTCTTCTCCGCCTGCAGCCCAATCAGCTTCGAAGCTGGCGAAAAGAGCGGTCCAGCCCTCTAAGCCAGAAGGGCCAATTTCCGTTGGCGGCGCGCCGCTGATCCCTGAGCCAGGATCTGGCCAGCATTGACGGAAGCGCTTGGGGGATCTCCGCCTCAACCAATTCCGCCTGAAGCTTGTCGGCTGTGCGTCTGATCCCGGTCTGCCCGCGTCCACGCACTGCCAGCAACCCATACTGGGGGTCCAAAGGTTGGTTTTGGTGCCAGTATACAGGAGGGTGGAGTATCTCGACCGCAAGCCGTCAGGCATGACTCTCAATTTCAGCTTCAATCATTGGAGCAAAGGCTCCGAGATCGGCGCGAGTTCTGCATTCGCGTTGTCGCTGTCCACGAATTCGGACATGCCCTCGGTTTTACGCATGAACAGAACCGCGACGATGCGCCGGAGGCGTGCCGTAACGAAAAAGCTTCCGGCTCGGTCGGCGATTATAAGGTCACCCAATACGATCTCGATTCAATAATGAACTATTGTAATCCAGCATGGAACGGAAAGGACAACTCAGCCCACTCGATATCGCCGCCGTCAGGAAATTCTATCCCTCCCGACACTCGGTCTCTTACTATCCATGGGCGCGCCCGCGCTGGCCGATCGCGCGGCGGTGCAGATTGCTGCGCGCTACAATGTCAGGACGGTTCACGTCCAGTACGTTGGCGTGATGTACAACGACAAGCAGGAAGTCGGCGGCGGCTCCGGGCTGCTCATCGGCGACAGCCTCGTGCTGACCAACAGCCATGTGATCGGACGCGAGGAGAACTACAAGAGCTTCGACGTCAATGCCCGCCTCGGGTCGCGCAATGCGAATCCCATCAAGGTCACTGCGGTTCATCGCGACGATGCCAGGGACCTGGCTCTTCTGGAGCTGTCGCAGTCCGCCGGCAATAGCCGTGGCGCCTCTCGTTGCCCGATGCCTGTGATCAACGACAACCAGCAGGCCCCGATCTATTTGCTAGGTTATCCTCTCGATCTGGATCTGAGCATTTCGAGCGGTCTGATCAGCAGCCAGACGAGCCCGAACGGCCGACGGCAGACCGACACAATCATGAATGTCGGCAACAGCGGCGGACCTGCATTCAACGAGTTCGGCGTGGCGGCATCGTCAAGTGGAACGAGGCGCAGGTTTCCGGTGTCAACTTCATCATTCCAGCGACCGTGATCACCGCAAGCCCGCTCTACAGCATGATCGCAGCCCTACCACAACCCTCTGTCTGCTGGACGAAATGGGTTGACACGACGATCTTCTTTGAGAACTGGAGCAAGCTGAACTCCACGCATGTGCAGACCCAAGCCAACGCTGGGGTGAAGATCCCCGAAATTCTTGCCGGAGCGATCCACACGATACTGCCCGAAGACCGCCGCCTTATCGTGAACGTGCCGGTATCACAGCTTGACGAACCGAAGCAGATCGAGCGCTCCTATACGGTGGATAAAACCAAGGACGACCACCCCGTCGTCTTTGCAGAGCATACTGCAGACTATGCCGAGACGTTCCCTGCAGAGCCCGGCTATCGCATTGCAGGGTGCACGTGGCACGTCGAGACCGGAAACGGCGCCAGCAATATCGCTTGTGCGGTCAACGATACCGGCGCGCAGGCTCGCTTCACCTACAAGCTCACGAGCGGACCTGCCGTCGACAGATACCGCGGATGGCTCGGCGCCACTGTCAACGTTTCCCAGATCCTTGCGACGCAGGTGCCGATCGATGGTCATGCTTTCCTTACCGGCCTGCGCTTCCAACGGGCTGCATCGGCTCGGCCCCGCTTTCCGGCAGGTTCAGGCGATACTCGTTGTCCTCTTCTGCGCGCTTGCGGCCGGTTGCGCCCACCAGGGTCCTGCTTCGCAGCCGGCGAAGCCGCATATCCACAAAGCACCACAGAAACATGTGAGCGCGTTCAGGGGATATGGCTATCGCTACGACCCCGGCTATTACCATGATTTTCGGCGCTATCATGGTTATCGGACGTGGCGGCCCACCGCCGGCGAGGCGAGCGAGGAGGCACCTCCCGACAAGAGCACTACCGGGTCCGACGTTGTGGTCAACAAGTCAGTCTTATTGATCGAGGAACCGCAATTCACGCTTAACACTGCACGCCATTTGCGGACCGCCATAAGACGCGAGGCGGCCACTGTGGTGCTTGTAGAGGTGGATGACCTCATCTTCGATAAATTGAGCCGCCTCTCTCAGATACGGTCGTAACGGGCAATAACCAGCTAGACGTTCCTCCGACCGAGCCGAGGGAAGCAGGCGCGTCTGCGCCAGAACTCTTCCGAGACGATGGGTGGTCACTGGGCGCTGAGACCTTGGGCTGCGGCTTTGAGGATGCGCGGGAAAGTGCGCCAGCCGCGTTCATGAGGAGGAACCGATCGGTGTAAGAGTAAACTGTTGCGGATGGCGAGACGGTAGATCCCTCACGCATGCTGGTGCAGGCAGATCCATATTGCATCCCAACTTCCTTAGCGTTGTAAGGCACGATAAAGCGCGGTGCTAACCAGCTATAATGTCGCGGCCATTACCCCAAGAAAGGACAGATCGTATGGGATTGCTCAAAAACGTACGAGCGGAGCATTCCTGGAAAGGCCCCCGGCCATGTGGCCGATCGAGACTCAGCATCTGCCGACGAGAACACTCCCCGGCCGCTCTAATGATTATTGTACCGCTACGAGCAGCTGCTGAACCTCTTGCGGCCTGTGAAGAACAGTTGTTGCTTTTCAAGTTGAGAGGCGCCGCATCGGGTTCATATTTTGACTGCGACGGGAACCTAGCTGCCGAATATTGCAGAGAGCGATTGAGCGCACAACCGCAGAGTTTCCATTGTGCGTGTCGTAGTCAATGTTGTCGCTTATCTAGACAGCTTGGTGGTCGCCCGTTATGCGCGTTACGCTACTCCGACCATCGATGCTGACTGGCACCTCACCGGCGACGGTTGCGCGATGAACGAGGCGATGTTGGTCGCCGTAGTCATTCACTGCATAATGTTGTGTAGCGCGATTGTCCCAGATCGCTACATCACCATCCCTCCAACTCCAACGCACAGTGTTTTCGAGCGCAGTGATATGAGACTGAAACAAATCGAACAGCTTCTGGCCATCGTATTTCGGCAGGCCAACGAAGTTTTGCACCAGAGCGCCGAGCACGAGCGTGCGTTCGCCAGTCTCCGGGTGCACGCGCACAACGGGATGCTCAGTCCGATAGATTGTTTTAGTGAAGACTTCGTCCAAGTGCTTCTTGTCGAGCTCGCTGACGCGGGCAAGTATTGCGTAGTCAAAGGCATTACTGTGAACGGCCCATAGCCTGTCTGCAAGCCCTTGGAGCGGCGGCGCTAGGTCGAGGTAGGCCGAGGCGGTGTTTGACCAGACCGTATCGCCACCGAAAGGTGGCATCACAATGCCTCGCAGCACGGCGATCTTAGGGTAGGCATCGACGAAGGTTCCATCAGTGTGCCAGAGATCCGCCCGGCTACCTGCACGGGTGGAATCAAGCTCGATGATCGACGCTGTTCCCTTGATCGCACCGAGCGTTGGATGAGGTGTCAACTCTCCGAAACGAATGGCAAAGCTCTCCTGCTCCGCATCATCGAGGTGGAGCTGGCCGCGAAAGAAGATGACCTTGTGCTCCAAAAGCAGCCCATTGATCGAGGCAATCGTCTGCTCCGGTAAATCGCCTGACAGTTTGACATTTCGGATTTCTGCGCCGATGCGCACTGCGCGTTTAATGACATCGGCGCGAGGAATGACATTGTCCGACAAGATCATTGCAGTCATGGTCCCATCTTGCGTAGCCCCTAGGCCACACTATCCGCTCGACCAGGCAGACCAGCGCGAGCGGCGACCGCTAGCTGGATCCGTCATCATCTATGGGTAGCGAGTGGCTCCCGTTGAACTCACGCGACTTCGAAAAGGTTACCGCAGCATCCGCTTCATCGAATATTGAACAAATCCCTAGTTCGATCAATTGCTAGCAGTGGTAGTTGACCGCGGCGAAAGCGTTGTATTTCGCTGAGCGTTTGCTCTTGCGTCCGCTGCCCGATGAATAGGAATCTGTTCGAATGCACGGTCACTGACACCGAAGCGATAAGAGGTCCCCTAAGAGCTGCCCGTTCCTCGCCGCAAAACGTCGATAGAACGGCAGCGTCCGGAGAACGCCGGCCGAGGTTCGGGCCATTGACGGGGGCGGTCTTCGCAGCCGCGGCGTTCGATGCCTTCGCCGGTATGAGGGAACATCTGCGCGCCACAGCACGCCTCCTTCGCTTCGACCGGGTTGTTTGTACGCTTGAAGACGAGGCCTGTGTAGCAGACGCCATCCCGGATGTCGGCAAGAGACCACGGCTTCTCGCCCGCTTTGTAATAGACACCAGTCGTGAGATTCCACGCGACGGTGCGTCATCCTGCATCTTGCGGGAAAGCTCGCCCTTGCTGTTGAGGTATTCGCGCGGGGCAATGGCGGTCTGCGCACGAGCTGGGTGATCGCCTCGCAGCCAAGTAGCCTGGCCCTGAGCTGGTTGTGGAAATGGTTTTCGAGCAAGTGCTTCTCCGCGGCCACATTGGCGTCGTCGAAGAAGACGCCTTGGCGCTGTACCGCTATTTGGAGAAGAAGCCTATATCGCCCTGCGGTGCCAGGATCTGATGTTCGGTAATCCATCCGAGTATCTGGCGAAGACGGCGGAAGTGCTTTCGATCCAGCTCAAGCCCGATCTTGTCGCGACCGACGTTGAAATGAAGGCTTCGCGTGAGTTTCTGATCCACAACGGCGGCCTGATCAATCAGCTCTACCTCGACGAGGCCGGCCGCAAGCTCGGGGCAAAATCAATGAAGAACTCGATATCTACGAAGATTTTTCGCAGACGTAGTCAGGAACGCCAAAATGTTATCCGGCGCTATCCAAGAGAGACCGAGCAGAAATATCGATGAAGACCCAACTCACAGAGTGTCGCCGGATCGGTAGTGTTCTTTCCGTACGCGGACAATGTGACCTAGCTTACTCGCGATATTGATTGTGAGCGTCCAAACCCCTCGGACAGTAGGGCGTAAGCCGTCCTTCAGTCCGCTGCTGCCGCATCGACGGCGACCAGTCATGTGCCGAGGGAACCGATCTAACTGTCGAGTTTCCCAAGATAGCGCGCCGCGCCGAGGCGCATCATCGTCATCAGCGTTGGCTGATCGCATGGCGATCGTGAGGCATCGTTGGAAGGGGAGAGCGGCTCCCAGCGCGCCAACGGGCCGCGCCGGATCGACAATTCGCTTCCCGCATGCGAGCGAAGGCGGTCTCCCGCGTCATGGTGGCGATCTCCGCGGGGGTCGGGCCGAACATCTCCTCGGGCGGCGTCGCCCAGGTCTGCGCACGGATCGGCGAGGGCATGCCCATCCGGGCAAGGAAGCCGTCGAACTTGCGAAGGTCCATGTCTGTCTGCCTTTGAAGTTCGCGCGCCGACATGCGCGAGGCGCCGTCATTCGCAAAGGTTAACATGTGCACGCCGATGACATCGCCATCCCGCGTGAAGCCGCTCGCCCAGATGAAGAAACTGGCGCAGAGGCAGGTAAAGCCGTCGGGGTCCGCGAGGCCGTCGCCTTCCGGGCGCACCTTGTCCTGCGTGGCTTGCTTAAAGATGCAATGGGGCTGGCTCGCGTTGCTTGTCGCGGAAGGGGGCACGCACTTCGCTCCGCAAGATCCGGATCTGCTCGCCGATATCATCACCGGCGTCGCCGATGCCGCCCGACGAAGAGCTCGTCACGACCTGGAGGAGATATCCCGATCGAACATAGGGCGTTACCGGCGCGCGGAAGCGCTGCCCATCATGCTGCCCTACTTCATCGCAGAAATTTGACGTAGAAAAGCTCGCGCTGGGGATCCGCAATCGCGTGCATCGTTAGATATCTTCGCCATGATGGGCGGGAGTATGTCCTGTTCTTCGTTCCCACGAGATCGGGCAAGGGTGTCGGCCTCGTTATCCCTTCGCTCCCGACCTGGCCGGGCTCGGCGATCGTTCGTCAAGGACGAGAACTGACAGCTCACCGCTGGCTTCCGTAGCCAGCGCGGTCGCGTCCTTCTCTTCGATCCGACCAATGCAAAATCGTCGGCCTATAACCCGTTGCTCGAGGTCCGCCGCGGCGAGTGGGAGGTGCGCGACGTCCAGAACATCGCCGACATCCTGGTCGACCAGGAGGGTAGCCTGGAGGAGCCGAACTACTGGGAGAAGACCAGCCACGCCCTCCTGGTTGGTGCCATCCTCCACGTCCTCTATCCCGAGGAAACAAAACCCACGCCGGCGTCGCAGCCTTCCTGTCCGATCCGAAGCGGCCGATCGAGACGACGTTCGCCGCGATGATGCGAACGGCGCATCTCAGCGAAGGCGGCGTCCATCCCGTCGTCGCTTCCGCTGCCCGCCAGCTGCTGAACAAATGCGGTAACGAACGCTGGGCGTCCTGAGTATCGCGATGTCGTTCCTGGGCCTCCACCGAGACCCCGTCGTGACGGAGGTGACACGGCGCCGCGACTGGCGGATTATCGACATCGTCGGCGGGGATCGGCCAACCACGCTTTACCTTGTCGTGCCGCCCTCGGACATCAACCGCACCAAGCCACTCATCCGTCTGATTCTCAATCAGCTCGGCCGCCGCTTGACGGAAGATCTGCAGGCCAAGGCCGGCCGACGCCGCTTTCTCCTGATGCTTGACGAATTCCCGGCGCTCGGCGGCTCGATTTCTTCCAGTCCGCGCTGGCGTTCATGGCCGGCTACGGCATCAAGAGTTTCCTGATCGCTCAGTCGCTGGACCAGATCGAGAAGGCATATGGGCCCAACACTCGATCCTCGACAACTGTCACGTCCGAATCGGGATACCGCGCTTGACATGCCGGTAGCGCATAATTTCGAAACGGCGGAACAACCCGACATCATGCTCGGAGGTAATGGTCTCAAAAATGCGAAGCATCTCTTGCGGGGCGGCCGCCGGCGTCTCGCCTTTTTGGAGCAACGCAGGTGCATACTGAAGGTTCATCAAGACGACGTCGGCGTAGACGAGCACTCACGGTGTTGGTTTTCAGCCATGGATCCGCGCGCTCCGAATTCCGCATGTGTATGTCCGATTGCCGCCGCAATGTCGTAAATCCGACAAGAGCTGCCGGGGCGATTCCGCACGAAATGCCGTAGGTGGGCATGTTCTTCTCGTCCAACAAGGCGCAGTCGAGATTTTGTGGGTGGCACGGCGGTTGCTATTGAGCAGACGGACCACTGCCGCGGCTACAGGCCAAGCCGCTGCCCCATCCCAAGTCACACAAACGTGCTTCAGTAATCAATCGACGTACCCAGACCCGGACAGAATTTACGCGAGCGCCAACGACAAGAACTTACACGAGTTCAAGGAGGCTTCTGTGGAAATGCTGGATGTCATCGGAATTGGGATCGGCCCATTTAACCTCAGTCTTGCAGCGCTTATTGAACCTACTCCGCTCCGCGCACTTTTCCTGGAGAAGCGAGACGCACTTGTCTGGCATCCGGGCCTTGCGCTGCCGAACAGCCGCCTACAGGTGTCGCCGCTTAAGGATTGCGTGACCCTGGTCGATCCTACTAGTCCATATTCATTCCTCAACTATTTGGCGCTGCATGGTCGGCTCTACAGCTTTGTCAACAAGCGCAATGCTTCAACATCGCGGCAGGAGTTTATTGAGTACTACCGGTGGGTCGCAGGGCGACTCAAGACGCTGCGCTTTTCCGAGGTCGTCAATGATGTTATTCCCTTTAGGGACGGCTACCGCATCAGCACGAATACAACCACATACTTAGCGCGCGCTGTTGTTGTTGGTGTTGGCGTAGAGCCCAAAATCCCCGCCTGTGCCAGATCTTTGCTATGTGGCACTCTCTACCATGCAGCTGACTATCTCGAGCGGCCGCTACCGCAAGCAGCCGAGCATGTGCTCGTTGTGGGAGGCGGTCAGAGTGGCGCTGAGATTACCGAGGACATTCTTACTCGTTCTGTATCCACCCAGATCACGTGGTCAACGTCGCGTTCGAACTTTTTTGCCATCGACGACAACAGCTTCGTGAATGAAGCTTATACGCCCGCGTATAGCCGTCGCTTTCACGCTCTACCGCTTCAGCAACGCCGCGATATAGTCGAGGGCGAGATGCTTACGAGCGATGGCATTTCCGTCGACTTGTGCAACCGCTTATATGAAATGCTGTACGAACGCAGCGTGGATGGCACGCTGTCCGACCGTTTTCGTGTGTTGCCCAGCGTAGTCGTGAAAGGCATCACCTCCCACAAAATGGGTTGGCGAGTAGATCTAGATGAGATCGCAACGCAGCGAAATAGCTGCATTCTAGTCGATCGTATAGTGCTTGCTACTGGTTTCCAGCCGCGTACGCCGCCCTTCTTGGAGGCCCTGCTCGAGGGAGCATGTATGGAAGATGGCCTGCCAGTACTTGGCCCGGACTATGCAGTCCGCTTCGGTCGGCCCGTGCCAGGACCAATATATCTACAAAATCAAAGCCGCGTGCAGCACGGATTGCAGAGCGCCAATCTATCTTTGGTCGCGTACCGTAACAGCCAAATTATCAATAGCCTCCTCGGCCGACCGTTCTATTTGAATACATCCGGTAGGCAGATGATTCAGGTTTACGCAACTTCGGACGCGTCTGAACGAGACGCCGGTGTGGTGGCGATGCGATCGACCCGACAGGTATCGGGTGGCACATGAACGGCGGCTCGACCTCACCGCTGCGGGGCCGGATTGCGGATGGAACGGCCAACCCCGCCGATCAGCTTTCAGGCACGCTCGACTACCGCGCCTTTGTACCATTTTTGATTGCCTCCATTGTCATTGCAGCAGCTTACGGCACTAGCTTTCTATTGCCGGACTACATGCATGCGCTCGAAACGGATGGTCAAGCCGCTGGTCTTATCATTTCCAGCGGCATGGCTACCACTCTCGTTTCCTGTTGCTTGGCAGGGTGGCTGGCAAAGCGGATAGGCCTATTGCCCACGTTGACTGTCGCATCCTTGTTTATGGCGTTAGCCATGCTTGCCTTTGCCGGCGCTGCCCTCGATACGCGAGCTGCGTACGGTGGAGGCTTGCTGGTGGGCGCTGCCTGGTCAGTGTTCTTCATTTTGGCACCGCTGCAGATCATCCGCCATCTACGGCCCTCAGCACGTATTCAGTATTTGACGGTCTTATCCGGATCACAAATGGCTGGGCTCGGCCTGGCAGCTCCACTTGGTCACTTGCTCGCAAAATACACTGGTTCGCTGGCCACGATTTATGCGGTGCTTGCGATTGCGTGCGTGATCGCCGCCGCCTGCGTAGACCTTACAAGACACGCGACGTCGAGGCTATCGGCACTGGCTATGCCAGATATCGCAATTACTCTGGCCGCGACTACGACACTCCTTCAGAAGTGCACAGCACTCCCCATCGCCATGATTGCGATTTCAGGCTGCGTGTTCGCGGGGCTGTCCACATATCAGAGCGCGTATTCCGCCTCACGTCACCTGAATTCCGATCTGTTCTTTCTCTTTTTCACTGCTACGAGCGTGATACTACGCTTCTCTGTCGCTCACCTCATGGGCAGCCTGCCGTTACGCCGACTGGCACTCACGCTCATCCTACTGACCGCTGCGTCTCTGGTGCTGTTCCTTTTCAACGATGGCAGCACATCACTCTATATTGCGGCCTCTGTCCTCTTTGCCGCCGGCTATGGGTTAAGTTATTCAACCTTGAATACGATAGCCGTCAATCTCGCCGGTGAGCACGGCGTCTCCGTGCCCACTACATCGCAGATATTTACCCTCGCATACTTTCTCGGGCTCTTCGGCTTTCCTATGGTCGGAGGGCAGTTGGTCCGTGGATTCGGCCCTGACGTGATGTTGCTTAGCCTATTGAGCGCGACCGCTCTTAATGCGGTGCTAGCAACCCGCCTCGGCCAAAGCACATCTGATCCGTCTCATTTTAGGAAGGAGCTCACACATGCTGACCGAGGCGCAACAATCGAAATGGAATAAGGATGGATACCTTCGATTGGAGAAGTTCTTCGATCCAGCCAAGCGCGACAAGATTTCTCGTTACGTTGAGGAAGTTGCACGTTGGGATGTAAGCTCCGACAAGTGGATGTTGTGGTTCGAGAAGACGAGTGACAGCAGAAAAATTATTTCCAAGGCCGAGAACTTCTTAGACTACCATGCCCCTCTACGGGACGCGCTCCTGGCCGATGGCCGCATTCGTATAGCGGTCGAGACACTCTTGAATGAGAAGACACGGATGTTGAAGGAACTTCTGATCTTCAAGTATCCGGACAGCGGCGGGTACCGCCCTCATCAGGACATCTATCATGTCCCGCACAAGATACCCGAACGCATGGTGCACGCAATTGCATCCATCGCCGTGGACGACTCCGGCCCGGGCAACGGTGGGCTCTTCTTCACGCCAGCTCGCCATAAGGAAGGAATGTTTCCGATGGATGCGGGTGGCGTGATTCACCCGGAGATCGCCGAGGCCTTCGCATGGGAGCCGGTGCGATTGCAAGCTGGGGATGTTTTCATTTTTGACGATTATGCGCCCCATTACTCCTTGCCAAACAAGAGCGATCGGTCGCGTCGTGCGATTCACTTGGTGTTCCAGCGCGCATCCACTGAGGGGCCAACACGCACCGAATACAACCGCATGAAGCGTGCGTACAACCCACCAGAAGAAGCTGTGGCAGATCTTGAGAACCTAAAGCGTCCCAATGGCATATTCTATCGCAACTGATAGCCACGTCTGAGGAAGACCAACATGTACACGACGCGGCCCGATCATTCTCTGATGCGAACCGAATACGGCGCTCTGGTCTGGCGCCTCTTGGAGCATCTCCCGGAGGGTCTCAGCCCAGCATTTGGCGCATCAGTCGCGGAGCTCGCTCCAGGCGATGCGGTCGACCCGCACGATCATCAGGAGCACGAACTGTGGCTGCTGATCTCTGGTCGTGGAGAATTCGAAGTCGACGGTCAGGTCCGTAATGTTAGCGAAACGAGCTTGTGTTACATGGCGCCACATCAGAGGCATACTATCCGCAATATCAGCCAAGATAGCGCTCTCAAGTTTATCTCGATCTGGTGGGATTGACGTGCGCACTTATTTTATCTGTCCCGCGCCGCCTTGCCCTAACGGCAAGCTACATCTGGGTCACATCGGCGGCGTGTATTTGCCCGCTGATATTTTCGTCCGCTTTCAACGCATGGCCGGCCATCGGGCCTACTACATCACGGGCTCAGACGAGCACGGCACATATACGCTCGAAACGGCACGAAAGCTCGGCCGATCCTTTAGCGAGGTCGCAGAAGGATACGTTCACAAGATCTTAGAGTGTTTGCGCGCGGTGCAAATTACGCCCGATGTGTTCGTGCGCACGTCCAGCGCGATTCACAAGGGAAATGCTCTAGCGATATTCCGCGAGCTGCAGGCGGCCGGCTACGTCGACGTACGGCAGGGCGTCCAACTGTATTGCGAACATTGCGATGAGTTCGCTGCGGACTCGCTCGCAACTGGCCGTTGCCCGGCTTGCTCATCGCCTTGCGACAGCAACCTGTGTGAGAACTGCGGGCTGGCTCTTCAGCACGACACAATCCGTGACGCCCGGCACGTCACCTGCGGCTGCAATCTTGTGCTAAGACCCATCACGCAGGCCGTGTTCGACATGCCACGTCTCGCTCACTCACTGCACGAAGCCATTGGAGAAAGCGTATGGCCCGAGCCGATACGGGCCAAGGCGCGCGCTTGGCTACTCCGGGAGGTGCGCGGCTTGCCGATGACCCGCCATTTCAGGCACGGCGTGGAAGTAAAACAGCCTGACTCTCTGATCGGCCAAACGCTGCTTACATGGTTTGAGGGCCTCTGGTGCTTCGACACCGGAATTCGCGAGCAATGCGCCCGCGCCGGTCTGGACGCAAACGCGGCGTTGCACGACCAGAACACCGAGATTCTTTTCTTCATGGGGCAGGATAATCGTTTCTATTACACGCTAGGTGTGGCCGGCGCTCTGCTCGCGCGCGGCTACCCAATTCCCAAAAATCACTCAGTCCAGGATTTCTACAAGCTGAAAGGCGAAAAGTTTTCCACCAGTCGTGATCATGCTCTTTGGGGCGATGAAGTGGCGGGTGACGTGGGACCAAACGTACTCCGTTATGCGCTGGCGCGAGTGGCCAAGCCCTTTGGAACCGACGCAAACGATTTTAGTCTCGACGGACTCGTCTCGGCAGCGTCACGCATTCGGGTCTGGGAAGATGCGTTACGGCGGTGTGCAGAAAGCGCACGTACAGTAGAGAGCACCGAACTCTCCCCGAATTTCCGCCGCTTCGCTGAAGATTACGCCGATGCGGTCACCGCACTGCGTTTCTGGGATGCGCTTGATATCATCGACAGGTGCTTCGAGCTAGCTGGCTTTGCACATGCAGACGATTGGACATGGAATGCTGCGCAGATCTCGCTGTTCCTGAGCCTCCTCTATCCCGTAGTACCTGAGCTAGCGATGGGCTACGGCCAGCATTACTTTGGCGGTGCGTGGCGGCCGTCCCTCGAGACTTCGGCCGTAGCAGCCCAGCCAAAGACGTCGGTCGACTTTCCCTGTTTCAGCACGCCGATACCTGCGAACTTTGCCGCGGAGTACAATAAGCGCTTTGGCAAAGAACAGATTTCGCAATCATGACGATCCGAATGACGAAGCCATGAATTCCCGCATCTCAAAACGCAGCGCTATCGCTCAAGGTTTCGCGCCGTTCAACTCCTCAAGTGCGAAGCATGGTATCAATTTCGGCTACGCCCTGGCTGACCCGGTCATGTTTGCAGAACTGCCGTGGCCAGTCGCGTTTGACGGAGGTACAGGTGTGGCTCTCGCCGATCTGCCGCAGTATACGGATGCGGCGGGTTTGCCCGAACTCCGTACAAAGCTCGCACTGAGGTACGGTGTGCGGCATGACCAAGTTATGCTTACGGGTGGAGCTTCACAGGCCTTACAACTGCTTGCCGATGGCTGGATTGACCCCGGTGACGTGGTCCTGATGGAGGACCCCTCCTACTTGGGTGCACTGCGTACGTTTTCGATCGCGGGTGCAACCGTGGTCCAGCTAGGTCTAGCCGCAGAGGGAGTCGATCTAAACGAAGTCGAGGCAATACTGCAGACCAATGCCCGGGTGAAGCTTTTCTACACGATGCCAGCATTTCATAATCCAACCGGTCGCCAGATGTCGCGCGACTATGTGGCCAAATTGGCGGCACTGCTAGCCCGCAGTGGCGCTCTCTTGGTGCAGGACCTTGTCTATGCTGAGTTACCCTACAACGGTCCAGCGCATTGGGTGGCGCCAGGCAATAACGTGATCAATGTCCATAGCATCTCAAAAGTTGCCGGACCGGGGCTACGGTTAGGTTGGGTGCTTGCGGAGTCGGACATCATCAACAGGCTTGCGCACCTCAAACGCGACGGCGGCGTAAGTCCGGTCCTAAGTAACATCGTTTTGGGGTTGTTGCAATCGAGCGCTCTTGACTCGCACATAACACGCTTGCGCGAGCACTACCGAGCGAAGCGAGACAGCGTACATAGCTTATTGCAGCGTAGCCGGATTTGCGACCTGGGATATAGCGTGCCAAGCGGGGGCTTCTCGTTCTGGGTGCGGCTTACCCCGGGTACGGATCCGGAGAGGTTTATTGAAGCTGCAAGCCGCTTGCACGGCGTGCACCTTGTAAATGGTCGCAACTATGGCCCAGGAAGTGGCCGTCACATGCGCCTGTGTTTCAGCTATCTTCCAATATCTCTCATTGAGCAGGGGCTGGAGCGCTTAAGTCACTTGCATGCTAACCTCTAGACGCGCGTGGTGTGTTTCAGCAGAGTTTTCCGATCTGGGACGGCGTCGCACGTCCAGCTCCTAGCGACGACACTTCTGAAGGGGGCGAGCTCGCGAGGACACAACAAGTCGCTGTCCTGCTTTGTTGCCGGCCGGCAAGGTCGCCTTGGTGCGCCCCTAACCGACCTGCCCGTCACTCGCCCGAAGCTGCGAAGAAATGTATGCGGGCATGGCCAAATACATCGCGAAGATGTGCGGATAGTCATAAGCCCGCCAGATATGCAGGCGGCCCTTTGGGCTGGGATCGCTGCTTTCCCTGTTCTGCTTCCAATCGGGTGTGCCGTAGAGGCCATAGGCGTAGCCTCCTATGTGGTACGTTTCAGCCCGCCCCAGACGAACGTATCTATATACCGATCCAGCGCCGCCTATGCTCGCGACACGCTGTGCAATTGCGCAGGCGATTTGCATCAACGAGAATGGCGACGACGCCGAGCAAGCACTTGCCTGTCTGATGCAAGCTGAAGACAAATTCGGCTTCGACATTCGCTTTCGCGCGCGCGTGCCAAGATCCACTGGCGCAGACGCGATCATGTAGCGGCGCTCCCGCTGCTGACTGCCGCTGCGGAAGCCGGCGGACAAGACGCAACCGAAGCCATATCGCCCGCGAGGCAGGCATAAACGCTGCGACGCTCGGCGACTGGGCGTCGGCGAAGCAGTGGTTCGAACGTGCTCAGGTCGAGGCGGCAAAGCTTGACAAGTTACCATCGCCGCGAGCCATGCCGATCGGGTTGCTCGCCGATACCGCGCATGCCGCCTATTGCGCAAGGCCGGCCCGACATCTCAATCGTCAAGATGCGCGACGCCCTCTCCGCCTTGATAGGCGTCGAAGCGGAGGGAAGCCGGCGGAAGCCTATTGCCGCCGTGTCGTGCCCCATGGCTTGCTTTGGCTCTATCGAGAAATCGCTGGGACCAAAGCGGGGGGCAGGAAGAAGTAGTCTAGCGACCGCCGGGTGACCAGATATCTGTCGAGCGCCAGCCGAGCTGTTGCGTGAAGTGGCAACAGCCGGCTCTTCTGGAACTTGGTCTGTCGGACGACGAGCCCATCGGCAGTTACATCGTCGATCTGCAGCGCCAATGCTTCTGCGATCCGCATGCCAGTAGCGGTGAGCAGGCCGAAGAGCGTTGCATACATGGTCGGTCTGATCGAGCCCGCTGGCCGGAGTGCCGCCGCAGCACGAAGCAATCGTGCGATCTCGTCCGCACTATAGATATACGGCGGTCGCCTCTTGACGACAGCGTGGCCGAGTGCATCCGCCGCCGGAACCTGATGGCGCGGATTCTCGGCGTGCATCGCCAGCGCGAACCGCCGCACGGTAAGCAACCGGTTGCGGCGCTGCTCCGGTGACGGCGCACGTGCGGCCCATGCCAGGACCCGGGCACTTCTGATGTGCCGGTCGCCGCACTCCTCGGCGAAGCTGACGTAGCCCCTCAGCAGGATTTGCTGGACACGGAACTTGAACCCCAGCGACTGCTGCTGGTCCACATATTTGGCAAGATATCGACTCAGCATCACGCATCTCCCGGCCAGGGCTGCGCGATCTGCAGCAGCATCGTCACGTCGACTTTGGCGTAGTGTGCGGTCATGTCCGGTGAGCGGTGGCGCAGTACGGCGCCAACCGTGTCGAGCGTCGCGCCGCCCCGGAGCATGGCCGTCGCGGCCGAATGCCGAAGCAGGTTGGCCCCATTCGACGGAACGGGGATACCGGCCTTTCGTATTGCACTACGCACAACATCAGAGACTGCGCTCGAACCTGTCAGCGGCCGGATTGGTGCATTCGACATGAAGAAGATTCGAACATCGGCGACGTGCGGCCGGGCCTGATCCAGATAAGCGAGCAAGGCATCCCCGGCGTCTTGCGGCAATGGTAATCTCGTCTCCCGCCGCCCCTTGCCACGAACCGACAGTGTCGCCTGTTGCCAATCAACATCGGTGAGACGAAGAGAGAGAATGTCGCCGGCCCGCAAGCCCAGTCGTGCCAACAGCAGCAGGATCGCCCGATCACGCACGCCAGTCGCCGTGGTCTGATCGCACGTTGCAATCAACGTCTCGACATCCGACGAGCGGATGTATCGCGGCAGCGACGACAGTCGCCACTGCGGAATGATTGGCACAGCCTGATCGAGTCCAGCTCGGCACAACCCCCGTGCGCTGAGGAACCGCAAATATCCTCTCAGCGCCATCGTCATCGTCTTCACATAGGCCAGCGAGACCCGCTTCGTCTCTGCAATGATCACGTCGCGAATGAGCTGAGCATTCCAACTTCGCGGCCTGATGCCAAGCGCCGGGAGCAGCCGCATGACCATGCGACCGTGCCGATCTATTGTCAGCTCTGTGACGCAGTCCTGGAACTCGACCACCCGGCGGTGGGGCGTCGGTAATGCGGGCTTCGGCTTGCGCTGGACGATTCCGCGCTCGCCGAGAAACTCGATGAACCGGCGTACCCGCCTCACGTACTTCGCGGACACGCTCCTCTCGCGACGGATGCCGGGGCATCGACAGCGATGCCGAGCGAACCGATCGGCGACGCCATCATCGATATCAGCGACTGCGATCTTGGCCAGCGTCAGCCATTGCGCGAGGTGACGGGCTGCAGCGTCATAGCCGCTCACCGTCAAGCTCTTATGCCCCAACACCGTCAGGTGTCGTGTGAACTCCGTCACCAGCGGGTCGAGATCGCCTGCGTCCATGCAGCGCAGCCCGTGGCAGTGATCCTCACTCGACTTGGCCATTCCTTGTCTCCCTTTCGTTGCCATCAAGGCAGGAAGAAAGGCCTCAGATTATGCTGAGTGAGAAAGAGGGCAGCAGGAACTAAACTGTTGATAACGAAGCGGGTCTCGGATTGAACGGCCGCACACTCCGCATAATCGTGGGCTCCGCATAATTACGAAAGTCGACCGGCCGCGTCGCGACAATGATCTTCACGCCCGCCGAAGCCGCGATCATGTCGTCGCCCTCACGGCCCGCAGCACATCGCGCAGCCAGGCCGGATCGACCCCCGCCGCTGCGCGAACTACCGCATCGCCAATCTCGATGCTGATCGTTATCCCGTTCCGCGTTGCCGCTTCCACGCACATCCCAGCGGGGCGAAGCTCCGACACCACCGGAACGAAGAGCGGTGCATCCTCCGCCGGCAAGCTCAGCAGACCGGCACGCGCGGCCTTGCGCCAAGCAAACAGGTGTTGCGGTGAGAGGTCGTGCCGGCGCGCCACCTCGGACACAACTGTGCCCGGCGCATATGACTCCGCCACGATCCGCCCCTTGACCACGGCGCTCCACCGCCGCCGACGCCCCGCTCCGACCTGGATATCCACCCGGCCCCGTGGCTCTGCAGCGTCAACTATATGGTCAACCATATATGCGAACCTTACTGTATATGACGGCTCGCATGTTGCCGATCAGCTCACGCCAAACAAGGTGTGGGAGACACACCGCTTACGCAGCAACACCGAACCGCTCGAGACAATCCGCGAGCATCCTGTCATTGCTCTCGATTTCGGGTTCGTGGGCGCTCGATGCCGCGCGAGCATCGCAGCGATAGCCTGTCGGTGGCGTTCCGGAATCTGAGGATCTGACACAGCACTACGCCGAGGCGTATCCGACGTTGTCAGAAGTCCGACAAAGGAACGCTTTCTTAGCTGTACAACTGCTGTCCGTCAGCTCGCCATCAGCTTGTCCGGGTATCCTCGCCGCAGGGCCTGAGCAGCCCGAATTGATGCGAAGAGACTAGCGTAGCACAGAGAGGTGAATCGTCATGTATGATCGAATCGGTGGCTCATCTACACGCACTAGCCAAACTGACGAACCGAGCCAGTCGGTGGATAGCGGCAGCTTTACAGAAACACTTGCAGATCTCGCGCCCCAGTGGAGCTCACGATCGGGGGAGTTGCCTGACAAGATGGGGGCCTGCTGCAGCAAGCCAGATACCTTGGATGCAAACGTTCAAACCTCTAGCGCCTCCGAACCCAGTACATCCTCTCCAGAGAGTCCGGCCACCTCCTTGTTCGAATACAGAACGGCCGACCTGCGTGATGCGAATGTGGACGGCATCTGCGTCGGGCTGACTGCGGAGTGGTTCCGCAATCTTAGCAACAGCCCATCAACCCGAATGAGTGCGCTCACACCCGGATCGCAAACGCACGCCTCAGCGGCTGAACGGCAGCAGCAATATCAACGTCTTAAGGATCAGTTGCGAAGCAGGGGAGCAGGATCTTCTCAGGCCGACCTTCAGGCACAAAATACCATTTTGGAGGAAGCAGGCTTGGAACCGGCTGGAGAAGAGAAGAGATTCGCATTCGGCAAGTCTTCGAACGTCAAGTCCATGGTGAACGAAATCAACGAAGACGGATCGAACCATTTACTCAGCTTGTATTTCGCTGAAGGCGGCGCCCACACAGTGGCGACGTCGGCCTCGAATGGAACGACCACGCTTTTCGACCCTAACTATGGAGAATTTACTGTTCGATCAGATCCTGACCAGATGGCTTCATTGTTACAAAGCCTCGCCAATCGTTACAGGAATCCCAACGGGCAGCATTTGTCGACAATCACGACGCAAAGGATGCAGTGAGTTGGGCCTTCAGGCCGCGGTGATTGACGCCTTCTGTGAAGGCGCGGATGCGTCGGCCGGCGCTTGCGTTCGGTCGCGGCGGGGGCAAATCTGCAGCGGATAGCCGGCTGCGTGCCGGCTTGCGAGTGTGCCGACATCGAAAGCGGGGGTGTCGGCACCCCGCTATCCATGACGGCCGGCACAAATTGCAATTCTGTTTCACAATGGCCGCCTGCGGTTTGCTCAACTGACGTCGCCAAGAAACAATTGCTGCGGCGACAATCCATGCCGTCCGCTATCGAATCACGCGCTTGATCCAGACCGACTGTGCGCAGAATATGAATTTCCACGACATCAGCTTTCGTTTGAAGCACGCTAAGCCGACGCATTGATATTGGTCCAGCTGTGACTCTTACAAGCAGCTTCATCCTGAAAAGCCAAAGTCTTGATTGACAAGGCACCTTATCTTCGAACGGTGAAAGCGTCGGAGTTTTCCACATTGCCAGGGTGCCCCTGCAGGACCTGAGGGGCGCGACTCCAGCGATTGCGCCGCTGCGGGCGGCGCCACAGAATGCACCCCGGCGCTGGTCGCTAATCTAATGCGCCCTACGCTAAAGGCCAGAACCGAGAGGCATCTCCGTAGCTACTTTTGGAAGCGTTTGTTCAGGAAGTGCGTCGCTCCCATGCGAGCCTTCACGTGCCGAACGGATGCTCGACTGTCTCGCGAGCTGGCGCATCGCCTCTGGGTTTGCATCAAGGCGCTGCTGCACGGCCTCGAGCAGATGCTCATGCTTGCGTGCTTCCAGAGTGCCTATCTTGTCCTTCAACTTCGCTGCCGGCACCCCCTCAAGCATAGCTTGAATCGCCTTATCTAGCTCGCGCTCAGTCCACTCCCGGCATCGTGACGCTGCGACCGCGCCCCGTCCCCGAGCTTCCGCATCTTCGGTAGCCAGAGCCACGAAGGCGGCGAGGTCTTGCCCTCCGGACAGGCTGACGCGATCGCGTTCGATGACGCCGGCGTCATCGGAGTGGTTTCCGGCGAACCACACCTGCTGCAGCCAATCCGCTTGAAATTTCGCGCAAGGGCTGCCCCGCACATTCAGCGCGAGAGCAGGCCTTTGTCGGGCACTTACTGCGCCCGTTGTCGGCATTGAGACTGAATGCCAGAAACCTGACACTACGCGCAGCTATGTAGTGCCTGCTGAGCCTGCGAATTCACTTCGGCACGCGATTTGCTCTGTTCACGGTGTGGGACCGGTCCGGAGGCTATAATGGCGGACACATCGGGGGCACGGTCGAACCTCCTTCACCAATCCGTACGGTCGATCTATGGCGATGCCGACAGGTTCGATGTCACCCGGCGGCACAACCCGCACCTGTCGTTCGGCCAGGGGCCGCATTTCTGCCTGGGCGCAGCGCTGGCGCGTCTGGAATTGGGCTGCGCCTTCCCCGCGCTGTTCGTGCGGCTGGAGCATCTGGCGCTGACCATCGCCGCGGAGGACGTCGTCTACATGCCGTCTTACGTCATTCGCTGCCCGCAGCGCCTGCCGGTCACCTTCCGCCCTTCCATCGCTTAGAGAGTGAAGTGCCACCATGTCCGAACAACAACCCTTGCCGACGCTGCCGATGTGGCGCGTCGATCACATCGAGCCCTCGCCCGAGATGTTGGCGCTACGCGCCAACGGTCCGATCCACCGCGTGCGCTTCCCCTCCGGGCACGAAGGCTGGTGGGTGACAGGCTATGACGAGGCCAAGGCGGTGCTGTCCGACGCGGCGTTCCGGCCCGCGGGAATGCCGCCGGCGGCATTCACCCCGGATTCGGTGATTCTCGGTTCGCCGGGGTGGCTGGTCTCGCACGAGGGGCGCGAGCATGCCCGGCTACGCGCGATCGTGGCGCCGGCCTTCAGTGACCGCAGGGTGAAGCTGCTCGTGCAGCAGGTCGAAGCGATCGCCGCGCACTTGTTCGAGACGCTGGCGGCCCAGCCCCAGCCCGCCGACCTGCGGCGCCACCTCTCCTTTCCGCTTCCGGCCATGGTCATCAGCGCGCTGATGGGCGTGCTCTACGAGGATCACGCCTTTTTCGCCGGGCTGTCCGATGAGGTGATGACGCACCAGCATGAAAGCGGCCCGCGCAGCGCGTCCCGCCTGGCCTGGGAAGAACTGCGCGCCTACATTCGCGGCAAGATGCGCGACAAGCGCCAGGATCCGGACGACAACCTGCTGACGGATCTGCTCGCTGCGGTCGACCAGGGCAAGGCGAGCGAGGAAGAGGCGGTTGGCCTGGCGGCGGGCATGCTGGTGGCGGGGCACGAGAGCACCGTCGCGCAGATCGAATTCGGCCTGCTAGCCATGTTCCGCCATCCGCAACAGCGCGAACGCCTGGTCGGCGATCCGTCCCTGGTCGACAAGGCGGTAGAGGAAATCCTGCGCATGTACCCGCCGGGCGCGGGCTGGGATGGCATCATGCGCTATCCGAGGACCGACGTGACCATCGCGGGCGAGCATATTCCCGCGGAGAGCAAGGTGCTGGTCGGCCTCCCGGCAACGTCGTTCGATCCGCACCATTTCGACGATCCGGAAATCTTCGATATCGAACGCCAGGAAAAGCCGCACCTGGCTTTTTCCTACGGGCCGCACGCGTGCATCGGCGTGGCGCTGGCCAGGCTGGAGCTCAAGGTGGTGTTCGGTTCGATCTTCCAGCGCCTTCCCGCGCTGCGCCTGGCCGTGGCGCCGGAACAACTGAAGTTGCGCAAGGAGATCATCACGGGCGGGTTCGAGCAGTTCCCGGTGCTCTGGTGATGTCGCGGACGCCACGGGCGATCTCGATCTTCTCCGGAATCTGCCGCGCGCCTGTCGCGCGCCGGTCAGATCAGCCCGCCAACAGGTAACCAGGATGGACGTGCAAGAAACCACGGCAGCATGCCGGGACGCCTTCGCCGAACTGGCGTCGCCAGCGTGCATCCACGACCCGTATCCGTTCATGCGATGGTTGCGCGAGCACGATCCGGTGCATCGCGCGGCGTCGGGCCTCTTTTTGTTGAGCCGCCACGCCGACATCTACTGGGCGTTCAAGGCCACGGGCGATGCGTTTCGGGGTCCGGCGCCCGGCGAACTGGCGCGCTATTTCTCGCGTGCGGCGACCAGCCCGTCGCTCAATCTGTTGGCGTCCACGCTAGCGATGAAGGACCCACCGACGCATACGCGTCTGCGCCGGCTGATCTCGCGCGATTTCACCATGGGCCAGATCGACAACCTGCGGCCGAGCATCGCGCGCATCGTCGCAGCGCGCCTGGACGGCATAACGCCCGCGCTGGAGCGCGGGGAGGCGGTGGACCTGCATCGGGAATTCGCGCTGGCCTTGCCCATGCTGGTTTTCGCCGAACTGTTCGGCATGCCCCAAGACGACATGTTCGAGCTCGCTGCCGGCATCGGCACCATTCTGGAAGGCCTGGGCCCGCACGCCAGCGATTCCCAGCTCGCCGCGGCGGACGCGGCCAGCGCCAGGGTGCAGGCCTACTTCGGCGACCTCATACAGCGCAAGCGCACCGATCCCCGCCGCGACATCGTGTCGATGCTGGTCGGCGCACATGACGACGATGCCGACACACTGTCGGATGCGGAGTTGATCAGCATGCTGTGGGGCATGCTGCTGGGCGGCTTCGTCACCACTGCTGCGAGCATCGACCATGCCGTCCTGGCGATGCTGGCGTATCCCGAACAGCGGCACTGGCTGCAGGCAGACGCCGCGCGGGTGAGGGCATTCGTCGAAGAAGTCCTGCGCTGCGACGCGCCCGCCATGTTCAGCTCCATCCCGCGTATCGCCCAGCGCGACATCGAACTGGGCGGCGTGGTGATTCCGAAGAACGCGGACGTGCGCGTGCTGATCGCGTCCGGCAATCGCGACCCGGACGCCTTCGCCGATCCCGATCGCTTCGATCCCGCGCGGTTCTACGGCACCAGTCCAGGCATGTCGACCGACGGGAAGATCATGCTGAGCTTCGGCCACGGCATTCACTTCTGCCTCGGTGCGCAACTGGCCCGGGTGCAGTTGGCCGAGAGCCTGCCGCGGATCCAGGCCCGCTTCCCCACGCTGGCATTTGCCGGGCAGCCGACCCGGGAGCCCTCGGCATTCCTTCGGACGTTCCGCACGCTGCCGGTGCGGCTGCATGCGCAGGGGAGCTGAGATGCGCGTCATGGTCGACCAGGATCTGTGCGGAACCAGCGGGCAGTGCGTGCTGACGCTGCCGGGCACCTTTCGCCAGCGCGAACCGGACGGCGTGGCCGAAGTGTGCGTGGCGACGGTCCCGCATGCGCTGCACGCCGCCGTGCGGCTCGCGGCCAGC